>CALXUH010000033.1 GCA_944391645.1 uncultured Clostridia bacterium
TACTGTTGGCGTGTCTTCCTCGTCTTCTCCTTGTAAATATTCGTCTATGGAATTATACCATACTCCATTTGCATATATTTTTCCATCTGCTAATTGTTGTTCAAAATCTATCGCATTTTGCATCTCATTTACTGCTCTCCATGCATTTTCAAATAGCCCTCCATTTATTGCCATTGTTATTGTTGTTGTTACTAGTATCAACATTACTATTATGGTTATTACTAACGCAATTAGGGTTATTCCCCTATTTTTTTCTTGTTTTTGTTCTTTTCCTTTGAACATTTCTTTTCCCCCTTCTTTTGTCTTTTATATACTACTATTTAACACCATCTTTTTTATTTTGTCAAGAAAAATTTTATTACTACAATATTTCTCCAACTTCTATCTTATTGCCTCTTAAGAAATCTTGTATATTCATTTTTTTTGCATTTTCTGCTTGTACTTCTAGTAATAAAATTAATCCATCTTTTGTCTTTACATATATTCCTTCTTTTTTATCTATATATACAATTGTTCCAGGAGTTATGTTTTCAAATTTTCGTTTATATTCTTTAAATTCCACATATTTATCCATAAAACTTTCATTAGTTAAATTTTCTACTTTCCATATTTTTAACTTTTTACCGTTTAGTATTGAATATGCACCCATTATTGGGTTTAAACCTCTTACTAAGTTTTTTATTTCAGCAGAATTTTTTTCTTCCCAATTTATTTTTGCCATGTCTTTATTTAGCATTGGAGCTATAGTATAATTTTCTCCTTGTTTTTGTCTTGGTGCAGTTCCACTTTCAACTTTTTCTAGTGTTTCAACTAAGAGTTTTCCGCCAATTTGTGCCAATTTTTCCCAAAGCTCTCCTGTTGTTTCATTTTCTCCAATTTCTATTTCTTCTTTTAATATCATATCTCCTGTGTCCATTCCTTCGTCCATATACATTGTTGTTATTCCTGTTGTTTTATCTCCATTTAATACTGCCCATTGTATTGGAGCTGCTCCTCTATATTTAGGTAAGAGTGAACCATGTACATTTATACACCCTAGTTTTGGAATTTCTAATATCTCCTTTGGAAGTATTTTTCCATAAGCAACTACGCAGATTACATCTGGATTTAATTTTTTTATTGTTTCAATAATTTCTGTATTGTTTTTTATTTTCTCTGGCTGGTATACTTTTATGTTTTTAGATATAGCATATTCTTTTACAGGAGATGCTATCATCTTCATTCCTCTTCCCTTTGGTCTATCTGGGTTTGTAACTACTGCTATTATATTAAAACCAGCTTCATATATTTTTTCTAATGATTTTTCTGCAAAATCTGGTGTTCCCATAAACAAAACATTCATAAAAAATACTTCCTTTCATAGATTTATTATTTTTTTTCTGGAGTTATTATTTCTAATGTTCCTGGTATAATTTTATCTATAAATACTTCCCCATTCAGATGATCTATTTCATGGCATATAGCTTGTGCTAATATTCCTTTGGCTTTAATTTTTATTTCTTTGCCTTCTTCATTTAATGCTCTTATATAAACTTCTTCTGGTCTTTTTACTTTTGCAAATTTATTTGGAAAACTTAAGCATCCTTCTTCAACTTCTCTTAATCCTTTTGTTTTTATTATTTCTGGATTTATTAATACATATATTTGTGAGCCTTCTTCATATGTATCTATAACAACTACCTGTTTTAGTACACCAACTTGTACTGCTGCAAGACCTACTCCATCATATTTATGCATTGTTTCTATCATGTCTTTTACTAGTTCTTTTATTTTGTCATCTATTTTTTCTACAGGTCTTGATTTTTTCCTTAATATTTCGTCTTCTTCTTGTCTTATTATCCTTAATGCCATTTTTGTCCCCCCTTATTATATTTTAACGGCTAAGTCATATTATTTGGATTTGTGCTTATTGATATTTTCGTTTTTTTAAATTTACATTTGCAAAATTCATCTATTGATTTATTTATTATATCAATTACCTTATTATTTAATTTGCATTTTGCAATTATTCTCCATCTATATCTGTTTTTTATTTTGTCAATTGGTGATGGTACAGGTTTAAATATATTTATTGTTCCATTATTGTTTTTTTCTAAAATTTCATATAATTTTTGTGATGCTTTTCCGTACTTCTTCTTTATCAGATGAATTAATTGCACACATTATTATATCGCAAAATGGCGGATATTTCAACTGTTTTCTAAGAAGTATCTCTGTTTCATAAAACTCATCATAATTTTGTTTTTTGCTACATTGTATACAAAAATTTTCTGGAGAATATGTTTGTATTATTACTTTACCTGGCAAATTTCCTCTTCCTGCTCTTCCGTGCAACTTGCACTAATAAATCAAAAGTTCTTTCATTTGCTCTGTAATCTTCATTATTTAAACTTCCATCTGCAGTAATTACACCAACTAATGTTACATTTGGGAAATGGTGCCCTTTTGTTACCATTTGTGTACCAATTAATATATCTATATTTTCGTTTTTAAATTTATTTAATATTTCTTCATGCGAATTTTTTTTACTTACTGTATCTATGTCCATTCTAATTGTTGTTGCTTCAGGAAATTCTTTATTAATAACATCTTCTAATTTTTGTGTTCCTGATCCAAAATATTTTACCTTTTTAGTTCCACATTTTGGACAAACTTTTATGTTATTAATCTCATATCCACAATAATGGCATTTTAATTTATTTTCTTTATTATGATATGTCAAACTTATATTACATCTTTTACATTTTACTGTATAACCACAATCTCTACACATTACAAATGTTGAAAAACCTCTTCTATTTAGAAATAATATTGTTTGTCTTTTTTTCTTTAAATTTTCACTTATTGCCTCATATAAGCTTGTGCTTATAATTGACCTATTGCCATTAGCAAGTTCTTGTCTTAAATCTACTACTTCTATTTTTGGTAAATTTGAAGTATTAGCTCTTTTTGTTAAAGTTATAAGTTCTATTTTTCCTTCTTTTGCCTTATAAAAAGTATTTATATCTGGTGTAGCACTGCCAAAAACTAATGGTATCTCTTTTTGTTTTGCAATATATTTTGCAATATCTTTTGCATTAAATTTAGGTGACATATCTGATTGGTATGATGAATCATGCTCCTCATCTATTATAATTATTCCTAAATTATCTATTGGTGCAAAAATTGCAGACCTTGCACCAATTACTATTTTTGCTTTACCTAGTTTTATTTTCTGCCATTCATCATATCTTTCTCCTACTGATAATTTACTATGTAAAACAGCAATTACATCTCCAAATCTTGCTAAAAATCTATCTACCATTTGTGGTGTTAAAGATATTTCTGGTACTAATACTATTGCTGTTTTTTTCTTGTTTAGTATGTATTCAATTAATTGTAAATATATTTCTGTTTTCCCGGGAACCTGTTACACCATATATTAAAAATTCATTAAATTTACTATCTTTTATTTTATTAAATGCATTTTTTTGTTCTTCTGTTAATTCTAATTTACTATCCCTTGTTATAGTTCTGTCTTTAAAAGGATTTCTTGTTACTTTTTGCTCTGCTATTTCAATAAATCCATTTTTTTCTAAAGTTTTTATTATTGAATAACTTGTATCTGTAATAATCTCTAAATCTTTAGTATAAATACCTTCATTTTCTTCTAAAAATTTTAAAATTCTTATTTGCTTTTCACTTTTTAATTTTCCTGTTTCTATCAGGAATTCTATTTCATCAATATTTTTTTTTAAATATACAAAATTTGCTGTTTTATCTTTTACCCTGCCACCAAAATTTTTGCTTCCGGCACCTGGTGGTAACATTAATTTTATGCAATCTGAAATATTACAAAAATATCTTCTTGCCATAAGTGTTGCTAATTTTATATTTTGTTCATTTAGCAACCTATCTTCTACACTAATTATTTCTTTATTTGCAAATTCAGATGTTTCTTTTATATTTATAACAAAACCTTCTTCTTTTTTTATTGCACCAAATGGCACAAAAACTCTAGCGCCAATTTTAACTTTTGATATTAATTTTTCCGGTATTATATAATCAAAACTTCTATTTAATTCTTTAGCTATGCTATTTATTATAACTTCTGCTACCATTTCTTCTCCCCTTGTGTAATTTATTATAGCATTTTTTATTTTATAAATAAAGTATGGCTATAAATAATATTTTTTTTATTTTTACATATATTATTTACAGGTGATTTTTTTGAAAAATTTTTTTGTTGGTATTCTAATTGGTGCTGGTGCAATTCTTCCTGGTGTTAGTAGTCGGCGTTTTTTGTGTTGCATTTGGTCTATATGAAAAGCTTATTGACTCATGTTTACATTTTTTTAAAAATATTAAAAAAAATATCACCTTTCTTTTACCTATTATTTTAGGTGCTTTGGTTAGCATTTTTGTATTTAGCAATTTCTTGCAAATTGCATTTAATAATTTTTATATACTAACTTCTTATGCTTTTATTGGACTAATTTTAGGAAGCTTGCCTATTGTTTTTAGGCAAGCCGAAGTTTCAAAAATTAATATATACCATATTATATGTTTTATACTTAGTTTTGTTTTTAGTGTTTATTTGATTATATTAGAAAAGTATAGTCTACATTCATTTACTGATTTTTCTAATTCATATCTTATTTTATCAGGATTTCTTATGTCTGCTGGCATTGTTATTCCTGGAGTAAGTAAAACAGTTATATTAATGATGCTTGGTGTTTATTCCATTTATTTGTCTGCTATTGCAAATTTAAATTTTACTATACTTATTCCTCTTGGTATTGGTCTTGTAATGGGCTGTGTTATATTTATGTATATTATTAATTTTCTTTTTTCTCGTTTTAAATCATATACTTATTTTCTAATTTTAGGATTTGTAATGGGCTCTCTTTTAGTTATCTTCCCTGGATTTACATTTTCCTTTGAATATGTTATGGGAATTTTAGTTTCAGGTCTATGTTTTTTTATAACCTATAAATTAGGAAAAATTAATAATAAAAATTAGTTTTATAGGATATAAAAATATTGGCACCTTAAATGTGCCAATATCTATTCTACATTTTCTTTAAGCTTTCTATTCTTTCATCAATAGCTTTTATCATTTCGTTATATTTTACTTGTTTTTGTTTTTCCTCTTCTACCTTTTTTTCTGGAGCTTTTGCAATAAATCCAGGGTTTGAAAGCATATTATCTGTTTTTTCTTTTTCAGCTAATATTTTTTCTCTTTCCTTTTCTAGTCTTTGTGTTTCTTCTTCTATATTTACTAAATCTGTAAATGGTATAAATATTTCCATCTCTGATGTTACTACATTTACTGCATTTTGTGGTATGTTTTCTTTGTTTTCTTTTACTTCTATTTCCTCACCAAAACCTAGTTTTTTTATAAATTCTTCTGACGTCTTTATAACATCTTTATATTTTTTTGTTATAAAAATTAATTTTGATTTTTTTGATGGATGTACATTCATTTTTGTTCTAACATTTCTAATTCCAGTAATAGCCTCTTTTATTTGTTCTATTTTTTCTTCCTCATCTTTAAAGCAAAATTTTTCATTGAATTTAGGATATTCAGAAATCATTATACTTTCATCATTATTATATAACTGTTTATATATTTTTTCTGTTACAAATGGCATAAAAGGATGTAATAATTTTAACGAATCACATAATACTTTATTTAATATATATTGTGCTACTTTTCTATTTTGTAGTGCATCTTTTTCTTTATTGTATAATCTTGTTTTTACTATTTCTATGTACCAGTCGCAAAACTCATTCCATATAAATCCTTCTATTTTATCTAATGCAACACCTAAATCATAATTATCTATATTTTGATTTACTTCTTTTGCTAATGTATTTAGCTTTGATAATATCCATAAATCTTCCACTTGTAAATTTTCAGGAAGTCCATTTTCTTTTAAGTCTATTTGTTGTGGATTGTAATCTTCTAAATTCATTAATACAAATTTTGCTGCATTCCAAATTTTGTTTGCAAAATTTCCTGCTGATTCTAGTTTTTCTGGCATGAATCTCATATCATTTCCAGCTGTTGTTCCAGATACTAAAGAAAATCTTAAAGCATCTGCCCCATATTTTTCTATAATTTCAAGTGGATCAATTCCATTCCCTAGACTTTTAGACATTTTTCTTCCCTGGCTATCTCTTATTATTCCATGTATAAATACATCCTTAAATGGTACCTCTCCTGTTTGTTCTAAACTAGAAAACATCATTCTTACAACCCAGAAAAATATTATATCATATCCTGTAACTAATGTATTTGTTGGGAAAAATGTTTCATAATCTTCTGTTTTATTTGGCCAACCTAGTGTTGAAAATGGCCATAAAGCAGAACTAAACCATGTATCTAATGTATCTGGATCTTGTGTTAATTTATTATGTCCACACTTTGAACATTTTTCTGGTGTTTTTACATCTACTGTTATTGCTCCACATTTGTCACAATAATATGCTGGTATTTGATGCCCCCACCAAATTTGTCTTGATATACACCAGTCTTGTATATTTTCTAGCCAATTAAAATATGTTTTTTCAAATTTTTCTGGAACAAACCTTGTTTTTCTTGTTTTTACTGCATCTATAGCTGGTTTAGCAAGTTCTTTCATAGCAACAAACCATTGGTCAGATATTTTAGGTTCTACTGTTGTCTTACATCTATCATGTTTTGCCACATTATGTGTATAATCTTCTACTTTTACTAATGCACCTATTTTTTCTAGTTGTTTTACTATTTTTTCCCTTGCTTCATTTAAATTCATTCCAACATAGTCTGGATGTAAGTTTCCCATTTTAAAGTTTTCATCAAAAACTTGAATTATATCTAAATTATGTTTTAATCCTGCCTGGTAGTCGTTTATATCGTGAGCTGGTGTTATTTTAACACAACCTGTTCCAAACTCTTTTTCAACAAATTCATCTGCTATAATTGGTATTTCCTTATTCATTATTGGAAGTATACATGTTTTTCCAACTAAGTCTTTATATCTTTCATCATCTGGGTGTACTGCAACTGCTGTATCTCCTAACATGGTTTCTGGTCTTGTTGTTGCAACTATTAGATATTTATCTTCTGTTCCAGTAATTTTATATCTAATATGCCATAAGTGTGTTTTTTCTTCTACATATTCTACTTCTGCATCAGATATTGATGTGTTACAACATGGGCACCAGTTTATCATTCTTTTTCCTTTATAAATTAGTCCTTTATCATATAACTTTTTGAATACTGTTAATACTGCTTCTGACAAACCTTCATCCATTGTAAATCTTGCTCTAGACCAATCTGCTGAGCATCCTAATCTTTTTTGTTGTTTTACAATTGTTCCTCCATATTCTTTGGTCCAATCCCATGCTTTTTCTAAGAATTTCTTTCTTCCTAAATCTTGTTTATTTATTCCATCCTCTTTTAACTTTTCTACTATCTTTACTTCTGTAGATATTGCAGCATGGTCTGTTCCTGGAACCCATAGGGTATTATATCCTTGCATTCTTTTATATCTTATTAATATATCTTGCAATGTACCATCTAATGCATGTCCCATATGTAATTTTCCTGTTACATTTGGTGGTGGCATCATTATACAGTAACTTTGCTTTTGTTTATCCATATTAGGTTTAAAGTATCCTTTTTCCTCCCATTTCTCATATATTTTTTCTTCAAATTCATTTGGTATATATGCACCTTCTAAAGTATGGTTACATTTTTCACACATTATTTTTTCCTTCCTTTCTTATTACTTTTTATTTTTAAAAAAACTCACCCTTATCAAAAGGGCGAGTTTTCTCACGGTACCACCTTAATTTATATATAAATTTTATTTATATACCTTTAATATCTTTAACGCAGATTTACGAATAATTTTACTATTATTTCAAATTATCAACTCCAAAGCTACCTTCAATTTATCTTACTTTAAGGAACTTACAGCCAATGATTCCTTTTCTCTTTTAAAGCAGTTTTAAATTTACTCCTCTTTTTCTCAGTTTTTAACTTAAATATATTATCATATTTTTTCTTTTTTGTCAAACTATTATTTTTACTATAGTTTAGTGTCCAATTCCTCCTTCTAGATGGTATAAATTTTTATATCCCATTTTTCTTAATATATTAATTGCATTTTTACTTCTTATTCCTATTGTACAATATGCAATAATAGTAGCATTTTTATCTTTTAAAATTCTAGGAGCATTCCTGTATAAATCGTATGTTGGTATATTTATAGCATTTTCTAAATGTCCTTCTTCATATTCTTGGTAACTTCTTACATCTAATAATATTATATTAGAATTATTTTCCATCATTTGCTTTACTTCTTCTTTAGTTAAATTCTCTTTTGTTCTATAGAATTTTTTTCTCCAAAGTTTCATTTTATCATCTCCAAAAAAATAAATCCCTAATATATTATATTAGGAATTTATTTTTTTGTTCTTATTTATTTAACATATTTAATATTGTTCTTGTAATTGTTAAATTATATATATATATTGAAAAGCTTCCCCAAACAAGTGACATTCCAAGACTATTTATTCTTGTTAATGAATTAAATGTTAATATTATTGCAATTATATATACTGGTATTGTTTTTATTGCAAATTTTCCTATAGTTTCCCATTCTAAAGTTCCTTTTTCTTTCAAATTTTTTAACATAGAATATACTAAAATATAATTTAATATAACAGATATTATTATACCAATTATTCCTTCAATAGTAATTATTACATTAGTATATCTAAGTATTAACAATAACATTGCAATATAACCTATTTGCAAAAATGTTAATATAAATCCTTTTACTTTAAATTTTACAACTAATATTATGCATGCAATTAGAAGTATAATAGATGGTATTAAAATTCCTACAAATATCATGTTTTTAGTTATTACAGATTCTACAACTTCATCTGTATATTCATATTCTATTGGTAATTGTCCATTATTAATAATTGTAACTACATTATTTAATTCTTTCTGATATTCTGCTAAACTCTCATTATTAGATACTTCTGCAATACCAATATATAGGACTCCTGTTGACATTGTTTCTCCAAAATATGTTGAACTTAAAGTCATATCATCTAATAATGCGCTTACATATTTTGTAGTATCTACTTCTTCTATTTCTCCATCTTCATTTTCTTGTTCCTCTGTAGTTTTAACATATTTTTGGCTTATTTCTTCTAATTTCTTTGCTCCATCGTTATTAAAGTTTACCTGTAAATATATAATAGTAGAAGTTCCTGTCTCATCACTTGCTCCATAAACTATTTGTGCAGATTTTACATCACTGTTATCCATTAAAATTTCATTGGTATCAGAATCTATTATTGTAAATTTTCCTGCTTGAGTTGCGTGTTCTACAATTTCTTCAACATCGTCATTTTCTTGTAGCTTTATGTTTATTTCTCCTGTTTCTTCATTAAGAGATATTTTATATTCTCCTACACCCATCTTTTTTAATCTGTTTTTTATTATCATTTCAGTTAACATATAATTTTCTTTAGTTAATATTTCATCCTTATTTATTTTTACATTTTCTGTTTTATATCCATTTTCTTCTGTATATTCAGTTTCGCCATCATCTTCAACTACATTTCCTTCTTCATCATATATTATTTCTTCTTCAGCTGTGCTAACCGACATTTTTACTACTCTTGCATCAGTAAATTCCATTCCTAAGCTATAATCTTTTATTACATTTACAACTCTAAAATCTTCTTTCTTATATACTCCAAAAAAAGATGCAAATATTAGTATTGCCACAAATAACAATATTACCGTTACTTCAATTCTTTTTAATGTTTTCACTTTTTATCCTCCTAAAATTTATAACAATCTTGTGTCATTTATTATTAATTCAAACCATATATTTAAATATTTTGCTGCATATTTACTCATTCTTGTCCTTTCCATAAAAATTTCAAAGTAATCAAGAACAGGGCAAATATTTGTATCTATACTTAAATTTAGCATAACTCTTCTGTGTTCTTTATCTATTTCTAGTTTTGTATTTGTTACTGCATAATTAACTCTATCATGTATTTCAAAAGATGATTTATTTGGATTTACAACTCTATCTCTATGCACATCTGATTTATCTGCTAAAATAAGAGCTGCAGAAATGTCACTTACTGCTGTTCCTGTAGATTCATCGTGATTTCCAATTGCAGACATTATTTCTGTTCTATCTTTTATATCCATTCCCATTTCTTTCAAAATATTGTATGCCATAATGGCACCGCTATGAGCATGGTCTACTCTATTTACACCATTTCCAATATCATGTAAAAATCCAGCTATTTTTGCTAATTCTATTCTATGCTCATCATATCCTAAATCCTGTAAAATTTTTGCTGCTCTATTCGATACTATACTAACATGTCTAATTGAGTGTTCTGTATATCCCAGCGCATTTAATTGTCTTTGTGCCCCAATTATTAATTCTTGTACTTCCGGATTATTTTTTACATCTTCAAAAGTTACCATTATTAACCTCCATTTCAATTATTGTCTAATCTATATCGCTATCATCATAAAAGAATTTTAATATTTGAGATTTTTCATCTTTTGTTGGTTCTATAGTGGTTTTACTTGATGCACTTCTTTTTAATATTTGTTTTTCATCAATAAGTTCATACATGTTCTTTTTCTTTCTAGGTGCTTCTTCATATAATGTTACATTATTTGTATTTTGTTTTATATTTGTTTTGTTTTGCATAAATAACGTATTTGTTATTTCCTCAATTTTTTTATTTAAAATCCTTTCATTTTCTTTTTGTATTGATTTTATTTTTTTGTCTATCCATTGTTCCATTTCTAGTTTTTTTACTTTTTCACGTTCTAAAATAGAAAGATTTAGCTTGTTTATCATCCCCTCTATTTTTTCTATATTATTTGCTTTTGCAATTTTAGTATCAATATATGTTTTTATTTTTACTTGTAAATTTTTATTTTGCTCAGAATTCTTTTTTTGTGCATTTATAATATCTTTACCAATTTTAGTTAATTCATTGCTCATTTTTATGCTAAACTTATTATAAGTTTCTTTTAAACTATCTATATCTTCATTATCTTGATTTTCTATTATACTTTTTAACTGTTGCTTGACATTTAACAATTCCTGCTGTATTGCTATAATTGTATTATCATTTTTTTCTTTTATATCCTCAATTTCACTTGAAATATTTTCTAATTGATTTCTATTTGTGTCAATGTTATTTATAATTTGTTTATTTATTTCTTTTTTTATTTGTTCAACTTCTAATAATGTATCGTCTTTAATGCTTGTAATATTATTATTTATGTTTAATATGTCATTACTATTTTTTTCTATATTTAATATAATATCTTGAATACTGGCATTTATCTTTTCATTTGTTTTTTTATCTAATTGCATATAATTCTTGTTATTTTCTTGATTTATAGCATCTAGTTTTAATAGTAAATTTTCTTCTAATGCTTTTATTTTTTCTTGTTCTTGTAGTAATTTGTCATCTGTTAGATTTATTTTTGAGTCTAATTTAATATTTTTATTTTTAGTAATTTCTTTTAGCTTATTTATAGCCTCTCTGGTTTGTTCAATCTGCTTTGACCAACTAACTTTTAAATTAGAAATTACAGTTGCATTATTTTGTATATAATTATTAATTTTTAATAAAATTTTATTTAGTTCCTCTATTTGGCTTTGATCACCTTTTGCTTGTATTGTTATGTTTACTTTTTCTATTTCCTCTTTTAATTTATTTATTTCCTCATTACTATTTACAATAATTTCATCTGTTTGTTGTGTTTTTTGTTGTAAGTTATTTATTAAGGTTGTATTATTTAGCAAATTCGTATTCAATTGTTCTATTTCTTTTGTATGCTTTTTCTCCAATTTAATTATTGAATTTGCATTATCTTTAACCTTTAATTTAATTTTTTCTATCTTGTCTGCCAGATTTTTATTATTTTTATTTGTTACTAATTCATTATCCTTTATTTTTACAGTTAATGCTTGAATACTGTCTGCTTGTTTTTGTTGTAACCCAGTAAATAAATTTTGTACATTTTTTATATTTTCTTGAGAAATTTCTTTTTCTTTATTAATTTGATCAGATAATAAATCTATTCCATTTTCAATTTTTTTTATATTTTCATCTATGTTTTCCTTTTCTGTTGTCACCTTTGCTTCTAATGTATTTAAATTATTTGAATTGTCTTCTATACTTAATTCTAATTTTTCGTTTTTATTTATGATTAATTCCTGTAATTTTGTTATTTCTTCTGCATTTTGTTGAAGGTCTTTTTGTACCTGTTCAAGATTATTTAAAAATTGCTCATTTAATTTATTAACATTATTTAATGACTGTTCTTCAATCTTTTTTATCTGTACATCAAGGTTTTCATATTTTTCTTTTATTTTTTTATCAAATTTATTAGTTATTCCTGTATAATCTATATTTTTAATTTGTTGATTAGCATCTTTTAGTTCCCTTGAAACGTCTTTTTTATATGCTTCTCCATCCTTTATATATTTTTGCAAATTTTTATCTATTTTATCAACATCTTCTTTTAATGCATAATTATTTTTTAAGTCTGTTATATCATTTTCATTTTTTTGTAGTAATTTAAAATAATATTCTGTTTTAGCATCATTTAATTCTGTTGCAATTTTATTACTTTCTTTTTCAAGTTCTTTCCTTAGTGTTTTTTTTGTTTCTTCTATATTTTTGTTATAAGTATTATTTATTTCCTGTAAATTTTTTTCAATATTTTTTAGTTTAGATGCTATATTTGAATTTGCAACATCTTCTCCAAATCTTGCAGAAACAAAATCTACTAATTCCTCAATTTTTTTATTTTGTTCTTCTATTTGTGCCCCAAAAGATTTCTTTTGAAATTCATACATTTTTTCTAATTCTTCTGTACTTATATAATTATTATCTTTATCCTTATTACCTTTAAACATATTTTCTCCTCAAATATATTTTTACATATATATTTTTATCACAAAAAGCTTCTCATGTAAATATTTATTTTAAAAAAAGATTAATTATTAATTTCTATTTTTCAGTTATAAAATATCTATTTTTGATTTTTTTAGCTTCAATCAAATAACCCCAATTATTAGACTTTTTTCGTCTAATAATTAGGGCTTAAACTTACAACTACGAATCTTTATAATATTATTGGCATAATTTTTTTTCGTTTTCAATAATTGTCATTATTATTTGAACTGTTTTTTCTAAATTGTTATTTTTTAATACATAGTCATACATTCCAATTTTTGATTCTTCATAATCAAATCTGTTTAATCTTAATTCTATCTCTTTTATAGTTGGTTTATCTTTTCTATGTTCTAATCTTTTTCTTAATTCTTCCTTAGGCACTCTCAAAAAAATTGTAACTACTTTTGTATCTTCTTTTAATAGCTCAATTAAATTTTCTGTACCATTTACATCCATATCTTTTACTATTATTTTGCCAGTTTTTATTTTTTCATTCATTAATTTTCTTGATGTACCATAATAATGTTTATGGTGAAGGCTATATTCATATAGCTCATTATTTTTTATCATGTTTTCAAATTCTTCAGTTGTAACATGATTATACATGGTTCCGGGTACTTCATCTATTCTAACTGGTCTGTCTGTGTATGATGGTAATGATATTACATCTTCCATTCTTTTAATTAATTCTTTTTTTATAGTATCTTTCCCAGCACCAGATACTCCTGATAATAATACTAGCATTCTATTTTCACCTTGCCTTCTGCAATTTCATTAGCTGCTAATGTTACTGTTGATCTTTCTTTTACATCAGTTAAGGCTTTTTCACCACTTGATAATTCTCTTGCTCTTTTGGCTGTTGCTATTACTAATTCAAATCTGTTATCTACAATTTGTAATAAATCTGTAACTGTTGGTTTAATAATCATTTTTTTCATCTCCTAATCATTATTCATTTCTTTATCTAATCTACTTGCTAATGTTTCTGGTTGCAATGCTGATAAAATAACATGTCCTGAATCCATAACAATAACTGCTTTTGTTTTTCTTCCGCAAGTTGCATCTACTGCCATTTTGCTATCTTTTGAATCTTGTATCATTCTTTTTATTGGTGCCGCTTCTGGGCTTACTATTGAAACTATTTTTATTGCAGAAACTACGTTTCCAAAACCCACATTTAATAATTGCATACATTTTCTCCCTTTATTCTATGTTTTGTACCTGTTCTCTGATATTTTCTATTTCTGTTTTTATATCTACAACTAAATTTGTAATTTCTAGATTATTTGCTTTAGATCCTATAGTATTTGTTTCTCTATTCATTTCTTGAATTAAAAAATCTAATTTTTTCCCTATTGGCTTTGATTCATCTAATAAATTCAAAAATTGAGATATATGACTTCTTAATCTTGTAAGTTCTTCTTCAATAGAACATTTATCTGAATAAATTACTATCTCCTGTGCAAGTCTTGTTTCATCTACTATAGTTGTTTTTAATAGTTCATCTACCCTCTTTTTTAATTTTACTACATATTCCTCAACAAGTCCAGTAGATTTTTCATTTATTTCTTCAATTTTATCTTTTATATACATTATTCTGTTTTTTATATCTTCTTTTATTTTTTCTCCTTCATTTTCTCTCATTAATAAAAGACTGGTTATTGCATTATTTAAACATTCTGATAATTCTTGCCATAATATATTTTCGTCATTTTCTTCTATTTGAATATTGAGTACCTCTGGCATTTTAGCAATTTCTGTTATACCAATATTATTAATTATTCCTGTTTCTTCTTGTAATTTTATTAATTCTTCTATATATTGTTTGGCAATTTCCTCATTGATTTTTATTTTTTTACCTTTTTCACTATTATTTATAAAATTAATAAATACATCTACTTTTCCACGAAATATTGAATTTGATATTAAAATTTTTGTTTTTTCTTCTAAAAAGCTAATATTTCTAGGCATTTTTATACTTATATCACTATACCTATTATTTACAGATTTTATTTCTACTTCATATGTTCGTCCTTCATTTTCATATTTTCCTCTTCCATATCCAGTCATGCTCCTTAGCATAATTTTTTTCCTCCTTTATGTACTATTATTTTCTATTTTTGATTTTTTTTAGGTCTTCCTCTTTTTCTTTTTGGTTTTTCCTCAATTTTTGGTTTATTTCTTTCAAGCTGTTCTTTTGCTAATTCGTCTTGACTTTCCTTCTTTACAATTTGAATTATATCATTTTTTTCTTTTAAATATTTGTTTTTTTCATTTTTATATATTATAAAACATTTTATAATATAATATACTGTAAAATATATTCCTATCATGGAATTCCACATATTATTTCTTTCAATTAAAAAATATGGTGCAATTAATGTGGTTATTGCTAAAAACAAAGTCTCAATACTAGTAATTGTAATTAATGTACTTTCATCTTTCTTATAGGCAATTTCAAACAACACTATTGTAATTATTAATAAAATTGTACTTAAGGTCTTATATATTATCAAACATAAATTTTTCTCTATATTTATAGATATATATTTTAATACAATAAAAAAAATCAGTATTGTGATTGATAAAATTAAATTCAAAAATACATGTTTATTTATTTTATCTTTTGTTTCTTTATTTAACCTTCTTTCCTTACTAATTTTTTCTATTGTTTCTAATTGTATTTTTCTCACTTTATTAAACTCCTCCAAAATCAGCTAGTTCATATAAAATAATACTTGTCATGGCAATAGATACTGTTTCTGTTCTTAGTATTCTATTTCCTAGTGTTACTATTTTACAATTACTTTGCTCTAACATTTTTATTTCTTGTTCATCAAATCCGCCTTCAGGTCCTATTATAATTGCTATTTTTAAATCTTTTTGGGGTAATTTTACTAGTACTTCTTTTAATGTAGTTATTTTTTCCTTTTCATATGGTACTAATACTATATCATAATTTTTTAGAATATTGCAAATATTTTTTATTTTAATAACATTATTTATATTAGGTATCTTATCTCTACCACTTTGCTTTGCAGCAACTTCTGCAATTTTTCTCCATCTTTCTAGTTTTTTGTTTTCTGTTTTTCCATCTAATTTAACTACACATCTTTCCATTTCTACAGGAGTAATTTCTTTAACTCCTAATTCTGTACATTTTTGAATAATAAGCTCCATTTTTTCAAACTTTGGAATACCCTGAAAAATATGTATATGTGTATTTGCTTCTGTTTTTGATTCAATTTCCTCAATTATCTTGCATTTAATATCTTCTTTATTTATATCTATAATTTTGACTTTATAATTTATGCCACTATCCTCATTACATATTTGTATTTCATTTTCAGCTTTTAGTCTTAAAACATTTGCTATATGATTAACATCTGTTCCTATTATATTTATAATATTATTTTTTATTTGATTATTTTTTACAAAAAATTTTGGCATAATACTTCCTTTCTTTCAAGCAAATATTATACCATATATTTTTTTATAATTCTAGATACTCTGCGTTAAAACAATTATAATTCTACTATTCCACCTATTGCACTATTTAAGCATGCTTCACACGTATCAAGATTTGCTAGTGCTTTATTACCACCTGCAACTACTATCTTATCTCCCTTTTGTATTAATTTTTCTTCACGCAATGCTCTTACTCCAACATGTAATAACTCATCTATTGATTCTTGTGGTTCAAACAATTTTGGAGTTATATTCCAGCACAATCCTAATTGTCTATATGTAACTTTATTTTGTGTGATTGCAAATATTGGGCAACCTGGTCCAAAACTTGCAACTTTTCTTGGCATATCTCCTGTATCTGTATATGCAACTATTGCTTTGGCCTCTAAACTTTCTGCTGTTCCACATATTGCATAATTTATATTAAATTCATAATCAAAATCTTTTAATTTATATTCTCTTTTTCTAAAACGTTTCCAGTATTTTATAGAATTTTCAACTGCAACAGCAATTTTGCTCATTGTTTTTACACATTCTACTGGAAATAGTCCGGTTGCTGTTTCTCCTGATAACATTATTGCAGATGTTCCATCAAATATTGCATTTGCTACATCGCTTACTTCTGCTCTTGTTGGTCTTGGATTAACAATCATTGACTCTAGCATCTGTGTTGCTGTAATTACTGGTTTTCCTTGTGTATACGTTTTTTTAATAAATTGCTTTTGCAAAATTGGAACCTCTTCCATAGGAATTTCTACTCCTAGGTCACCTCTTGCCACCATTATTCCATCTGATACATCTAATATTGCGTCAAAATTATCAATACCTTCTCTATTTTCAATTTTAGATATTATTTTTATATGTTCTCCATTATTTTCCTTAAGAACTTGCCTTATCTCTAAAACATCTTGAGGTTTCCTTATAAAAGAGGCAGCAATATAGTCAAAACCTGCTTCTATTCCATATTTTATATCTTCTATATCTTTTTGAGTAATACCTGGTAAATTAACAATAAAATCTGGTATATTAATGCTTTTTCTATTTGTTAATTTTCCTCCCTGTATTACCTCACATACAATATCTTTACCTTGTATTTCTTTTACTTTAAGCTCAATAGTTCCATCATTTACAAGTACAGTTCTTCCAATATCTATTTCATTATATAAATTTTTATATGTAATAGATACTTTACTATCATCTCCTAATATATCGTCATGTAATAATGTAAATGTTGCTCCATTTACTAAAACTGCTTTGTCATCTTTAAATTTTCCTATTCTTATTTCTGGACCTTGTGTGTCTAATAATAATGGTATTGGTAATCCTAATTCATCTCTTATCTTTTTAAACATTTTTATTCTTTCGTCTTGGTCTTTATAATTTCCATGTGAAAAGTTTATTCTTCCAACATTCATTCCTGCAAGCATCAAATTTTTTAAGACTTCTGGATCATCTGTTGCAGGTCCCATAGTACAAACAATTTTAGTTTTTCTCATATTTTTACCTCTTTCATTACCCTAATATTTTATTTTGTTATCCATTTTACTAAATTTAAATTTTCTGAATCTAAAATCATATCTAATTTAGGCATTACTCTAAATGTGTAGCCATAATTTCCGCCTGTTTTCATTTGTATTTCTGCTTCATATGTATATATTCTTTTTTCATCATCTTTTTCTTTTAGTTCCATTGTTACAATTGTAGTATTTTCTAAGGTTCCATTGTCTAAAATTCTACCACAATATGTTTGCACCATTATGTTTTCTTCACTAATATTAGGTAATTTTACTTTGCAAGTTACTTTTATTTTATCTCCTGCATCTATAGTAATATTATCTAAATTGTTTTCATCTTGTGTAATTATTATATCATTCCAATTGTCATATAAATTTTGTTTTATACTATTAAATTCTGTAACCTTTCCTAAATCAGTGTAGTATTTATTAGTTAAATTACATAGTGGTATATATAAATTTTTTGTATAATCTACTAACATTCTTGCTGTACTGTATCTTCCTCCTGTAGAAATTATAGAATTTTTCATTAAATTCATCCATTGCTCTGAAATACCATTTTTGTTTTTATTATAATATGCTGGTATTATTTTGTTTTCTAGTGTATTATAAATACTTTCACTATCAGCTAAATCTTGCTCTTCATATGAATCATATTCAGCATTTGTTCCAATTGCCCATCCATTTTTTGTATTATAGCCTTCAGCCCACCATCCATCTAATACACTAAAGTTTACAACACCATTTACAGAAGCTTTTTCTCCACTTGTTCCTGAAGCTTCCATTGGTCTTCTAGGATTATTTAGCCATACATCAACACCAGAAACTAAATGTCTTGCTATACCAATATTATAATTTTCTAGTAATATTATTTTACCTTTAAATTGTGGCATAATTGATATTTCATGTATTCTTTTAATTAAATTTTGTCCTTCTATATCCTTTGGGTGTGCTTTACCTGCAAAAATTAATTGTACTGGTTTTTCCTTATCATTCAAAATTTCAGTTATTCTTTCTAAGTCTTTAAATATTAATGTTGCTCTTTTATATGTTGCAAATCTTCTTGCGAATCCAATAGTTAAAACATTTGGATCTAATTTTGATGTTATTTCTTTTATTTCCTCATAATGTTTTCCAGCTTTTTTTAGTCTAGTAGTAACATTCTTTTTTACTAAATCTAATAATTTTTCTTTCCTTACTTGATGCTCTTTCCATAATTTTTCATCTGGAATATCTTTTATTTTTTCCCATGTTTTATTATCATAAATTTTGTCTTGCCAATAAACCTCTAAATATTCGTTATATAAATTTTTTAAATTTGGTGCAAGCCATGTGCATGTATGCACACCATTTGTTACATAGGTTATTGGTGACTCTTTTGGAGATATTTCTGGCCATACTTCACTAAATAATTCTCTTGAAACCTCCCCATGTAATTTACTTACTCCATTTTTCTTTCCTGCAATTTTTAATGCAAGAATTCCCATATTAAACTGAGTTTTATTTTTTTCCTTTGGTTTCATTCCTAAACTTAAGAATTCATCCTCAGTAATTCCTAATTTTTCCCAATATTTATCAAAATATTTTTTTACTAATTCCACAGGAAATATATCGTTTCCTGCTGGTACAGGTGTATGTGTTGTAAATACAGTTTTAGAAGTTACTATGTCTCTTGCAATATTAAAAGATATATGTTTTTCTTCTATTATATTTTTTATTGCTTCTAATACAAGGAATGACGAATGTCCCTCATTCATATGGTAAACAGTTGGCAATAATTGTAGCTCTTTAAGCACAGTTACTCCACCAATGCCTAATACTATCTCTTGCCTAATTCTCATTTCTTGGTCTCCACCATATAGTCTTAATGTTATTCCTCTGTTTGCTTCTTTATTTTCTGGAATATCCGTGTCTAGCAAATATAGATTAACTCTTCCTACTTCTATTTTCCAAACCTTTACATATACTCTTTCTTTTCCTATTTTTAGTTCAACAAGTAGGTCCTCTCCTGTTTCTGTTTTAACAGGATATATAGGCATATTATCTAATTCAATGTCTTTATATTCTGTTTGTTGGGAACCATATTTATCAATTATTTGGTGAAAATATCCATTTTTATATAATAAACCTATTGCAACTAATGGAATACCTAAATCACTTGCTGATTTTAAATGGTCTCCTGAAAGAATTCCTAATCCACCTGAATATATTGGTAGAGTTTCATCTAAACCATATTCTGCTGAAAAATATGCAATTAAATCATTTTTATTTTCTGGGTATGTTTTATTAAACCATGTATTTTTACTTTGCATATATGACTTAAAATTGTTTAAATTTTCCTCATATTCTTTTACTATTTTTTCATTTTTAGCTGCATTTTCTAGTTTTTCTTGTTCCACTAATTTTAAGAATTTTACAGGGTTTTTATCACACTTTTCCCATAAGTCTATGTCAATTTGTTTAAATATCTTCAAAAATTCTGTATTCCATGACCACCATAAATTATTTGCTATTGCTCCTAATTCTCCTATTTGTTTTGGTAATTGTGGTGTAACTGTAATTTTATTAAAAATATACATTTTTTTGCCTCCTTAGTTATTCTTATAATATCTTAAGTAATAAATTTTACATATTTATTATCTACTAAATTTATTTTTTTGTCAATAAACTTTTTTATATTGCTTTTTATTTTATACTAATCCTTTTTCTATCATTTTTTGAAGTGTTATTATAAACATTGCATGTGACCAACCTAATCCTATTATCCATGCAGGTGCCATCGAATTATTATCTATCTGTTCTGAAAGGAAGCCGTGTTTTCCAGCTGTTTTTAATACAAAATCAAAGCATTCCTTTGCTTTTTTATTTTCTCCTGTTTCTAGATAATAATTTGCCATCCATAGGTTTGAAATTACCCATGGTTTTCCATCCATGTAATGATCATTTTCAAATCTTTGGTAACCACCTGTATATGTTCTAATTGTCATATTTAATTTTTCTACTGTATTCAATACTTTTTTCTCTTTTGCTGTAAACATATTAAATGGATAAACTATTCCTAAAATGCTTATATCCATTTTTCTATCTTCTATATTTCTAACAAAACTTTTTTTGTTCTCATCATAGAAGTTCTGTAAGCAAAATTCTTTTATTTCTACAAGAATATTTCTTAAATTTTCTTTTTCCTTATTTACATTTTCCTGTTTTACTCTATTTTTAGTAAATTCATCCTTTAATTTGTCATATATTTTTATCATTGCATCAAAACCAGCATAAATACTTGCCATTGAATATAAATGTATGCCTTCATGCATTTCCCATAAGTCATAGCTTAAATGCATTTTATTTTCTTTAGACAAAACATCTTTTGTATATTCTTTTAGAAATTTTGTTGCTTTTTCAAGCATTTTTAAATTATCTTTTAGGAATTTTTTATCCAATGTTGCTAAGTAGTGGTTGTATACTCCATATATTACTGAGGCAGTTTCATCAATTTGGTAACCCCAACAAGGAGCTAATCTTCCATCTGTATAAAATCTTTGCTCCCACATTCCATTTCTACTTTGTGTATTTCTACAAAATATTTTATAGAACTTTTCGACTTCTTTTTTCATGTTTAAAATATCCATTGCATTAGTAATAAATACTGCATCTCTCGGCCAACAATATGTATATCTTCCACATTTAGTTAATTTTTCATCAACTTCCACTGCTGCAGAAATTCCTCCAGTTTCGGAATTTGTAAGTAAAGGATAAAGTAATATTGTTCTTTCATATATTTCTTGTATTTTATTATTTCTTAAATTATCTATTAAGTCTAAGTTTAAACCATCATGGTTTTTTAAATACTTTATCCAATATTTTTTTGTATTATCATATTCTGTTTTAAAATCTATTTTTCTTATTCTTTCAATAGTTTTTTCTATACCATATAAACCATTTTTATTATCATCTATATATATATATAATTCAAAAATTCTTTCTGCATTTGGTTTAAGTATTCCTAAATCATAACTTATTCCAGAATCTGAAGACATACCCACATAATCTTTATCCCAAATTTGACCTTCATTTATATTAGCATTAGTATTATTTATTTGTGAATTTAATAATTTTTCCTTAGAAAAAGTGCACACTGTATAATCATGCATATATTGTAACAATGCATCATTTTTGCATAGTCCACTTACCTGATTATTGTCTGTCGAAATTAATTTTGAATGTATTAGTAAATTTAAGTTTAAATCTATTACATTCTCATTTATAAATTTAATTCTTCTTACTAAAACATTCTCTTTAATACATACATAATCAGTTTGTAATATTTTTAGTTTAAAATATGTATTTAATATTTCTGTATTTAGGATATTTGTTCCTTCAGTATAATATTGATTATATATGTTATTTATATCATTATGTAAATATACAATATTAGAGTCATTTATTTTTAGTCCCATATAATAAAAATCAATAAATTGTTTATAATCTGTATTTGGGTATAATAATCTTAGTAATTCTCCTTTTCTTGTAAAACTTGCTGTAATATTTTCATTTCCAACTATTGCGTCATTTAAATATTTTTCCATTTTTTCTCCTCTAATCTTATTTATTTAAAATAAAAAGTAAAATCCATGTATTAGGATATAATTTTTACAATTTGTCTTTCTAATTCTTTAATTCTTTCATTTATTTCTTGTATATCTTCATCAGTTTTATCCTCATTAAACATATCTTCTCTTATCATTTCTTCCATATCTTCTATTTCTTCTTTTAATGTTGCCAATCTATCTATTACTTCTAGTCTTAAATATTTTGGTTTTTCAAATCTATCTACTTTAGATATTATATTAATCTTTTCATTTAATTCATATGTTTCTCCATAATCTGGTATTGTTACTGGGATTTTAGTTGTTTCTAATATTTTCTGCTTTAATATTTTCTGACCTTCCGGTTCTCCATGTATTAAGAAAATATGTTTTGGTTTATTTATAAATGAATATACAAAATTTAATAACCACTCTTGGTCTGCATGACCAGAATATCCTTCTATATATTCAATCCTAGCATTAACTGCAACATCCTCTCCAAAAATTTTAACTTTTTTTTCTCCACCAACAATTCTAGCTCCCAATGTTCCAGGTGCCTGATACCCAACAAACAATATTGTGTTTTTAGGATTCCATAAATTATGTTTTAAATGGTGTTTTATTCTACCAACTTCACACATTCCACTTGCAGAAATTATAATGGATGGTCTTTCACTTTCATTTAATGCTTTAGATTCCTCCGCTGTTCTTGTAAACTGTAAACCAGGAAATTCTAGAGGATTATCCCCACTTTCAATTCTTTGTTTAACATCCTCATCAAATAAATCTGTATTTTGTTTAAATATTTCAGTTGCAGATATTGCTAGTGGGCTATCTACATAAACAGGTGCTTTCATTAATTGCTCAAATTTTTTTGTAAATTCTTCGTCTTTTCTTTTTTCTTTTAATTTATTTATTTCATATAAAATTTCTTGAGTTCTTCCAACAGCAAATGACGGTATTATTACATTACCACCTTTATCTAGAGTTTCTGCTACTATGTTTAAGAATATTTCTGCTTTATCATCATTTCTAATATGTAGCCTTCCTCCATATGTGGATTCCATTACCAAATAGTCTGCATTTTCCATCATGGTAGGAGCACCTAAAAGTGGTATATCGTTATTTCCTAGGTCCCCTGTAAACACTATTTTTTCTGTTTTTCCATTTTCTCTTACCCAAATTTCTACAATGCTAGATCCTAACATGTGTCCAGCATCATTAAATCGTATATTTATATCTTTATCTAGTTCAATTATTTCGTCATATTTTACCGGTTTAAAAATTTCTAAACATTTTATAGCATCTTCTGCTGTATAAAGTGGTGGTAGAGCAGTTTTTCCACTTCTTATTCTTTTTCTATTTCTCCACTCATTTTCCATTTCTTGTATATGTCCACTATCTGGTAACATTATTGAGCATAAATCACATGTTGCTTTTGTGGCATAAATTGGATTTCTATATCCATCATTGTATAATTTAGGAATTTTTCCTGAATGATCAATATGAGCATGTGTTAATATCATAAAATCTATATCATTTACATTGTAAGCAAAATCTTCATAATTTTCACGTTCTTCCAATGCTTTGCCTTGATATAATCCACAATCAATTATTATTTTTTTCCCTGCAGCCTCTAACAAAAAATTTGATCCTGTAACAGTTTTTGTTGCTCCTAAAAAGGTAATTTTCATATGTTTTCCTCCTCGTTCTTTTGCATTATAAAAATATTTTAATTTTTTTATTATATTTTACTGTTAATTCTTTTAAGTTATTATATTTTTCTTTTTTTTCTATACTATTTTCATCATAAATTATAACATTATTTTCATTATCTATTTTAATATATGCACTTTCTAAATCTATTATTTTCGTATTAAAAATGTTTTTGTAAATAATATAATTTTCTTCTACATCTTGGCTAAATATATTTAATGCTTTTATATTACATCCTTTAGTTATTAAGTTTTTTTCAACCTTTTCAAATTGTTTTTTACATATATCACCTGCAATTTTATTATCATCTATGTTAATTAACTTTAAGTATCTTAATATGTGTATTTCTTGAACGATTTCTTTTTTTAAATTAATATTTGTAATTTGTATATTTATAGCTTTTAAAACTATATTTATAAACTCTCTTACAATTTCATTTGGTGATTCAACATTTAATTCTTTAATAAAATTTAGTTTTTTTTCTATTTTAGATTTTTCTTTTACATAGTTTTTTGGTTTTAAATTTTCAGTCAGATTTTTTATTTCATTTTCAAGGAAATCTCTTTTTTCTTGTACCTGTTCACTAAAATCACTTAATGAAAACACTCTTTTATCTTGTGGTAATTTTTCATTTTGTTTTATATATTCTCTTTTTAACTCTAAATCATCATTTATATATTTATCTATTTTTTCAATTTCTTTTAAATATTTTTTCTTCTGATTTGTAATTTTTTCAATATATGTTTTTTTATCTTCCATTAATGAATATGTTTTTTCCATTTGTTTTTGAATATCTTTTAATACTTGTTGCTCATCAGGATTTTCATTTATATAATTTAATATAGATACTTGTGCTAATATTTTTAATATTTTATCTACAAGTAATGGTTTGTATCTTTCTTTAAGCATTATTTCTAAATCTTTTAAATTCATATTTTTATTTTGATTTAATTTATTACTACCTAGTAAATATACCATACATTGATAAACTAAATTTGCAATATAATTGTCTATTTCATTTGTCATTATATTCCATGACCAGCCATCAAAATCTCTTATAACCTCACTTTTAGAAATTATTTCTCCTCTATTTAATACTGCAAAAATAGATTTTTCATTTAAATCTTCACTTTTTTCATTGAATTTATTATTATTTAATTCATATATTGCCATTAAAAGAGCTAATTCATTTTGGTATGTTAGTATTTTTTTTTCATTATCTATGACCATACTTTTTTTTGATTGTAGTATTTGATTTTCATCTATTGAATTTGGTTTTATAATTTCTATGTCTTTGCAATCTCTTCCGTATTATTTTTATTAATTCTTCCAAATATTCATTTTGTGGTTCTACATCAACTTTTGTTTTTTTATAATCTTCATATGAATTTTCTATTTTATAAAGCATACTTGAAAGTAGATTTTTAACATCCTTAGAAAAAGTTTTTTCCCCTAAAATGTTTTCTAATTCTTCATTATAGTCTTTTATTTTTAATTTTTGCATTATCTTTTCTTTTTCCAAAGCTTGTACCTTCTTTCGTTATTTATTCTTTATCTTCTGGTATTGGTTTTGCCATTTTTAATTCTTCCCATCTTTCTTTTGGCATTAGAACTTTTCTCGGTTTACTTCCTTCATAGCCAGATATAATTCCTCTTTCTTCCATTTGATCTATTATTCTTCCTGCTCTTGCATAACCTACTTTAAATTTTCGCTGTATATATGATGCAGAAGCTTGCCCCATTTCTATAACTGCTTCTATCGCATCCATTAAAAATGGATCTGTTTCATCATCTATCGCATCTTCTATTTCCTTGTCTGTAGAATTTGCTTTTTCAATTTTTTCTAACACATCCTCACTATATGTTGCTCCTCCATTTTCCTTTAGGAAGTTTACTATGTCTTCTACCTCTCCATCTGAAATAAATGCACATTGAACCCTTTGTTTTTTTTGTCCTCCAGACATTGCAAAAAGCATATCACCTTTTCCAAGTAATTTTTCTGCTCCCCCGCAGTCTAAAATTGTTCTAGAATCTACTCCGAGATGTTACTGCAAAAGCTATTCTTGTTGCAATATTTGCCTTAATTAATCCTGTAATTACATCTACTGATGGTCTTTGTGTTGCTATTACCAGGTGCATTCCTGCTGCTCTAGCTTTTTGCGCCAATCTACAGATTGCTTCTTCAACCTCTTTTGAAGCTACCATCATCAAATCTGCAAGCTCATCTATAATTATAACTATTTGTGGTAATTTTTCTGCTGAACCTTCTTTTTCTAAAGCTTCGTTATATCCTTGTATTTCTCTAACATTTTTTTCAGCAAATAAATGATACCTATTTTCCATTTCCTGCACTGCCCATGCTAATGCTCCAGCAGCTTTTTTGGGATCTGTAACTACTGGTATTAGTAGATGTGGTATTCCGTTATATATTGAAAGTTCAACTACCTTTGGGTCAACCATAACAAGTTTTACTTCACTTGGTTTTGCTTTATATATAATGCTTGTTATTAATGTATTAATACAAACACTTTTTCCAGAGCCTGTGCTTCCAGCAATTAAAACATGTGGCATTTTTGCTATATCAGTTATAACTAGCTCTCCTGCTGCATCTTTCCCTAATGCAAAAGTTAATTTTGATTTTGACATCTTAAATTTATCGCTATCTATAATTTCTCTTAATGTTACAACCTCTTTTTCCTTATTTGGTATTTCTATTCCCACAGCCTGTTTTCCTGGAATAGGAGCTTCTATTCTTATACTTTCTGCAGCCAAACTAAGTGCTATATCATCTGCTAAATTAGCAATTTTACTAACTCTTACTCCTTCGGCAGGTTTTAACTCATACCTTGTTATTGTTGGTCCTACAGATACATTTTCAACTTTTGCAGAAACACCAAAACTATATAATGTTCTTTGCAATTTACTTGCTGTATCTTGGATTGCTTTTTTTGTATTTTTAGCTTTTATTTTACCTTCCTTTAAAAACTCTATAGGTGGAAACTCATAATTCTTATCTTCTACAGTTAGTGCATGTTCTAATGTTAAGACTTCTCTTGATTTATCCTCTTTAATTTCATCTTGTTTCTCAAATAGTTCATTTTCTGGCATGTTTTTTTGGCTAATGCTATTTATTGGCATTTTTATTTTTATCTGCTCATCTAAAATTTCTGATTCTTCTTTTTCTTTTTCTTTTTTACTAAACAAACCTTTATGAACTTTTTCTTTTTTTATTTCTATATCTGATTCATCCTCATATTTATTACTTTTAATTTTTTTATTCTCTTTTTCTTTTATAATTTCCTTTTCAGCTTCTTTTTCTTCTACCATATTTTTTACAATTTCTGCTGGTCTTATTCCATATAGGAAAATAATCGTTATAATTCCTACACCTATAGCAAGAATTACAGTTCCTACTGTATCGAT
Source organism: uncultured Clostridia bacterium (assembly GCA_944391645.1). GTDB lineage: Bacteria > Bacillota > Clostridia > TANB77 > CAG-508 > UMGS1933. Next base: position 27,716 of record CALXUH010000033.1, read on the forward strand.
TAACTGTATAAGTGGGTATGCAAAAATTGCTCCAATTGCTCCCCCACCTATGCTTTTTGTACCCTCATTATATGCATATGTAACAGTTTTTTCAAATTCATTTTCATTTACATTTATATTTCCTTTTAAAACAGTTATTGTAACAGATATGCAAATTAGCAGTACTAAATACTGCATTAATTTTGATGTAATATATTGTTTATCTTTATCACATGCTACATTTATAGCTATTAAAAACAACCCAAATGGGACAATATATTTTATCCATCCAATAATTCCGCCTAACATTGGGCTTAAATGCTCTCCAATATAGCCAGATTGTACATATATTAAAATAGTTGATAATACACTTAATAGTAATAACATTACTACCTGTAAATCTTTATTATGTTTTTTTTGTGCTCTTTTTGCTTTTCTCCTTGCCATTTTTTTCCCTTCTATATTTTAATTTATTTTCCAATTTCAATAAAAAGCCAGAATTTTAAATCGTGTGATTTAATATTTTCTGACTTTCAGATTATTATTTAAGTTCTTTCCTATTTGTTTCTATTGTTTTTATTGCCTCATTAATTGATACGCTTACATTATTTATTGCATTTTCTAGATTTGCAAGTATTGCATCTGCATAGTCTTTTGTTCCTTTTGAAATTTCTCTTGACATTTCATTTGCAGTTTCTATTATTTCTGCTTTTTGGTCATATGCTTTTCTTGTTATTTCATGTTCATCTATCATTGCAATAATTCTATTTTCTGCTTCTCTTACTATATCATCTGCTTCTTTTTTTGCTTCTTCTATTATTCTTGTTCGTTCTTCTTTAACCCATTTTGCCTGTTTTAATTCATCTGGTAATTTTAGTCTTATTTCTTTTACTATTTCTAATACTTCCTCTTTTTCTACTATTCCTTTTTCTGTAAATGGAATACTTTTGCTTCTTTCCATTATATCCTCTAGTGTTTCTAACAATGTGAAAATTTCCATTTTCTTACCCCTTTCGAATAAATATGAGCCATACGCTTCCATATTTTCTCTTATCAAAAATTTCTGCTTTTTCTATCTTTAAAATTTCTGTTTCTTTATTTATATCATCTGTTTCTATTACTACAATTCCGTCCTGGGTTAGCAAATTGCTCATAATTATCTTTTGTAAACTTTCTATTGCTAAATTTGTTTTGTATGGTGGGTCTAAAAAAATTATGTCCATCTTTTTATTTTGAATATGTATTTTTTCTAATACATCTTTATAGTTTTTGTTTATTATTATTGCTTTATCTAAATTATTGGTATTTAAAACATTTTTCTTTATAACTTGTATTGCTTCTGTTGAATTGTCACAAAAAATAGCTTCCTTTGCGCCTCTGCTTAATGCTTCTATTCCTAGGGCTCCTGTCCCTGCGAATAAATCCAGAACAATAGCATCTTTTATTCTAAATTGTATTATATTAAATAAAGCTTCTTTTACCCTGTCTAATGTTGGTCTGGTATTGTTGCCATCTAGAGAAAGTAATTTTTTACCCCTAGATTTGCCACTAATAACTCTCATGTATATACCTCTTTTATACCTATATATTTTATTTGATTTTAGAAATATGTCAATAGTATTCATTAAATTGTAATATAGATATAATATTTTTGTAATATTTACAATAATTCTAATACATTATACATTATGTAATTTATTTTTTCAAGTTTTTGGTAATTTTTATATAAAAATTATATAAAAATATTATGCAAAATTTATTTTAATCTTTTATTAAAAAAATATATAAACAAAAAAAGAAGCTAACTTATTTCTAAATTAACTTCTAATTAATAATACATTTTATAACTAATATATTAATATTCTAGTTTGCTTTATTAAATTTTAACATATATCCTAGTTTAAAGGTTTCATTGAACAATTTTGTAAAATATTCGAAACATTGTTATTTGATTACATCATTCTATTTTTTCGAACTTGCAATACTGCTATTTTACAGTTATGTGAATAAATTTATTATTACTTATTAGAATTTATTTAACTTTTTATAAGCAACTGTTAATATTTCCTCATATTTTCCTTCAATTACTTGTTTATAAAACTTGTTTCTTACACCAGAAATAATATCGATTTCATCTATTAAATCAAAAATTTTTTTCATATTTATTTTATCATACATTCTAATTAAAGCATTATTACAATCTTCATTATTCAAACTTGTAATAAATTCAAAATATTTTATTTTAGCTCCATTATCCCTAATTGCAGATGATGTATTTTTTATGCAATCTTGCATCTTAGAGTTTTTTTCTAAACATTCTTGCATTTTTTCATCTGTATATACTGAAAATAAGCAAGAACCACAATCGTAAATTGGAGCGAATATTAACTTTTCATCTTCTATATTTTTTAAGAATCCCCAATTTCCATTATGTCTATCCTCGTTTCCTATCAAACAATCGATTATAAACATATTCCAAAATTTTTCTTTTAAATCATTTAAGTCAACATTATACACTCCAGATTCAACTATACGAAATATATCTTTTATTTCTCTTTTGAAAGGATTTGGTTCAATACTTGCATTTTCAAACTTTTCAAATTCTACTAATTTTGTATCTTTATTAGTAAAATCTTCACATCCACACACAATTCTTTGCTTTCCATCTTTACTATATGTTCCTAAAATTACCTTTTGTGTTTTAAACCCGCATAATTCAAATATTTTTGAACCTATGTATTCAGAATACACATTATTTATATAAGATATTGCTAACTTGGTTGACCTATTAGGATCTGGAAATTTTACTAGATATTTTTTATTATCTAATATCATTGTCTTTTTCTTTTCACTGCCTGTATATTCTGGCGCAATTTCTATGGCATTTGAAAAATCAACTAGAATCATATTCCCTACTCCTTTCGTGTAATTTTAATGTATTATTTATTTAATTAATTCAGTATCTATATATTCCCTTGCTTCTTCTATATTATCTGTCTCTACAAAAATATTTTCTTTTTCATCTTCAACAGAATATCTTGTATATTCTCCTCTTATATAACTATAAATTATATACCCTTTATACCTTTCAACTAAATCATTATATCTTCTTCTCATTGGACCTTTGCAAGTTATATCCTGAATTTCATATTCTTTAAAATTAAATTTCATATTTTATCTTTCCCATTCATCTATTTTCTTATCTACATCTTTCATTGTCATAACAGGTAAGCTATCAACTTTTGCCCCTTTAGGCCAAGTAATTTTCTTTCCAGTCTTTTGCTCTATGTATGCTTCTATTTCTTCATCATTCATTTGTATTAATTTTTCATATGGTATTCCTATTTTATTTGAAAGTATTTCTTTTGTCCTATTTGATAATTTAAAACTCATTTTTTACTCCTTCTATAAATTTTTATTAAAAATCATTGAATACTTATTAAACATTATTAAGCGGTTTCATTGTTGGGAAAAATAAAATATCTCTAATTGAAGCTGAATCTGTCAAAAGCATTATTAATCTATCTAGTCCTATTCCCATTCCTCCTGTTGGTGGAAGTCCAATTTCTAAGGCAGTTACAAAATCTTCATCCATTCCTCCAGCTTCTTCATCACCTTTTTGTTTTGCCTCAACCTGTTTCATAAATCTTTCATATTGGTCTAAAGGATCATTTAATTCTGAATACGCATTTCCATATTCACGTCCACCAATAAATAACTCAAACCTTTCTACTAAGCTTGGATTATCTGGTTTCCTTTTTGTAAGTGGTGATACTTCCACAGGGTAGTCTATAATAAATGTTGGTTGTATTAAAGTATCTTCAACATATTCTTCAAAAAATGCATTTATCACATGACCTCTTGTTTGTTTTGTTGCTTCTAGCTCTATTTCTTTTTCTTTAGCTAGTTTTAACGCTTCTTCGTCAGTTTTTATTTCATTAAAATCTATACCAGTTACCTCTTTAATGCTGTCAATCATTGAAATTCTTTTCCAACCTGGTGTTAAATCTATATCTACACCTTGATAAGTTATTTTAGTTGTTCCCAAAACATTTTGAGCAATTGTTGATATTATTTTTTCGGCAATGTTCATCATATCATTATAATCTTCATATGCTGAGTAAAATTCTATATTTGTAAATTCTGGATTATGTTTTATATCCATGCCTTCATTTCTAAAGTTTTTACCTATTTCATATACTTTATCAAATCCACCTACAATTAATCTTTTTAAATTTAATTCTGGTGCTATTCTTAAATACATATCCAAATTTAATGTATTATGATGTGTAATAAATGGTCTTGCTGCATCTCCTGTTGCAACTGTTGTAAGCATTGGAGTCTCAACTTCTAAATATCCTTCTTCTTCTAATATTCTTCTTAATTCTTTTATTATTTTGCTTCTTTTTATAAATGTTTCCTTAACTTCTGGGTTTACTATTAAATCAACATATCTTTGTCTATATCTTAATTCAGTATCTTTTAAACCATGAAATTTTTCTGGTAATGGTCTTAAAGATTTTGTAAGCAATACCATTTCTTTTGCATGGACAGAAATTTCTCCTGTTTTAGTCTTAAATACAAAACCTGTTATTCCAACAATATCTCCTATATCATATGTTTTAAATTCTTTGTAATTCTCTTCTCCTAAATCATTTAAACTTACATAGCTTTGTATTTTACCTTGCATATCTTGTATATGGCAAAATGATGCCTTACCCATAATTCTTTTTGCCATTAATCTGCCTGCTATAGTTACATCTTTTCCTTCAAGTTCATCATAATTTTCCTTTATTTGCTCACTATTATGTGTTCTATTGTACTTTGTTATTTTGAAAGGGTCTTTATTTTGTTTTCTTAATTCCTCCAATTTTTCTTTTCTTATTGTGATTAAATGATTTTCGTCTAATATTTGTTCATTGTTTTTTTGTTCCATTTTATCAATCTCCCTTCAATATTGAAATATTATATAATATTTTTTATAAAATGTAAACCTGTATTAATAAATTTAAGGGAATAATTTTACCATATAAAAATTAAAATTTTTTATATTGACTGTATTTCTTTCATAAAATTTTTATATTTTATATAAAATACATCTGCATCTTTTTTACTTATAGAATTTAATATTTCATTTAGTAACACATATACTTTATTAGTTTTTTGCGTTTTATCTTTTGTATAATCTATATCACTCATTATTTCCGAATAGATATTAATTGCTTGTTTTAAATTTTTCTCTATTTCTATGTTGTCCATATTTTCTGCTAAAACATAAGCATTTATAACATAATTTTGTGTTTGTTTTATTTTCAGCATATTTTTTTCTGCATTTAATTCCTGTAAGATTTCCGGTATACTTGAATATAAGCTTGCAAGAGTCATTAAGCTTTGCTCTTTATTTTCATCTCTTATTGTTACTAAGCATGTATTAAGCTTATTACTAAATTCTTGTATTGTTTCGCTTTTTACATTAAGTGTATATAAATCCAATATAATTATTGACCAACTTTCTTCTAATAATTCTATTTCATTTTTTACTGTTGTCCAGTCTATGTCATTTCTATCTTTATCTAATTCTGCATTCATTACCATGTTTGTTGCATTAATTTTCTCATTATTTGTTTCACTTTGTGCCTGCTTATCTCCTTGCTGGTTTGTATTACCTGAGTTTTCTCCCTCTTCGGTTGCATTTGCATTTTCACTTGATTTTTCTGATTGATTTTGACTTGTTTGTTTTTCTTCTCCATCAAATTGTACTTGCTCGGAAACAATATAGTAACTCTCAAAAGAAATATTGTTTAATTTATTTAACATGTCTATAGTTTTCATATCTATATACTCTAGTTCTGAAATTACTTTTGTATTTAAGTCTGTATCTGTTTTTTCTGAACATCCTGTTAAAAAAAATAATGTCAATATTGCTATTATAACGATTTTAATATTTTTATTTTTTTTCAAAAATATCACCTATTAATAATTTACCCCAAAAAATACCTTTTATTCTTTTACATACATATTCACATTCTGCAAATACTAAATTGTACAAATATATAATTGGAGATTTTTATGAGTGCAATTATTAATATTTATAGCGAAAATGTAAATGAAATTAAAAATTTTGTAGATAAATTTTATGGGAATAATACTAATATCTTAAACAGTCTAAAATATGAAGTAATTTTTGAAAATCCTATCCATGCTTCTGATATGATTAGTGCTTTTATTGATAATAATGATAAATTTAAAATTAGCATGTGGCTTAGCTTAGATAAGGGAATTTTTATTAATGTAAATGAACAAAACGCAAATAAAATAATAAGGTATCTTTTTGAAAGATACCCCTATTAATAACTTAATTCCTATAATTGCAAAAATTAAAACTATTTTACTCTTCATTATTAGTTTCTGTTTCATCTTCTATTTTATTTTCATTAGTTTCTTTTGGTGTTGATACTTCTTCTTTTTTAGCTATATCAACATTTTCCAATTTATGACCACATTTTGAACAAAACAATGCATCTTTTTCTATTTCTGCATAACATTTTGGGCATTGTTTTTTATTATTTAATTTTAAGATTTTCTTTCTTGCTATTTCAATTTCTTTAGATATGCTATCTATTTTTTCACATTCTTCTTGTAAATCATCTTTTATTGAAATACCTTCTTCATTAATATGACTTTGATAAACTTTTTTACCTATTTCTTCATATAAGTCACTTATTTTATTTTTTCCATCATTAATTTCAAATTTTAGTTTTGTCGACATAGTTATTTTTTTTGTTGCCTCTGATGTTTTCTTACCAATTTCATTAAAAATACCCATTTACTTCACCTCAAAACTATTATTTACAATATATATTTTTTTATTCTAATCCTCAAATTTTACTCCTCTTGTCATTAGTTTTGTTACTGCTTCTCTAGGATCTAAATTTCCGAACAAGACATTATATACTGAATTTACAATTGGCATTTCAACATTATACTTCTTAGAAAGCTCATAAACTATTTTTATATTGTCTATACTTTCAATTACCATTCCAATTTCTTTTTTTGCTTCTTCAACAGTTTTTCCTTGGCCAATTAATATACCAGCTCTTCTATTTCTACTGTGTTTACTCATACATGTAACAATTAAATCTCCTAGACCTGTTAATCCATAAAGAGTTGACGCATCTCCTCCCATTTTTACAGTTAACTTTGTCATCTCAGAAAGTCCTCTTGTAAGTAATGCTGCAAATGAATTATCTCCCAAGTTTAGTCCTGTAATTATACCTGCGCAAAATGCAATTATATTTTTTAATGCTCCTCCAAGTTCAACTCCTCTTATGTCATAAGATTTATATATTCTAAGGTTCTCACTCATAAAAGTTTCACTAATATTATCTAATACATTTTCATCTTTTGATGCTACTACAAGTGCTGTTGGTATTTCTATTGAAACTTCTTCAGCATGACTTGGTCCAGAAAGACCTGCTACTTTTGAATTTGGTAATTCCTCTTGAACAACCTCATCTAGAGAATATAATGTTCCTTCTTCAAGACCTTTAGAGCATATTATTATTATTTGATTTGTAACATACTGCTTAAATTTTTTTATAGTTTCTCTTACAAATTTTGATGGTGTAACAATTAAAATCATTTCAGTACCATCAATTGCATCTTTAAAACTCGTTGTACAATATACTGTTTCTGGTACAACAGCCTGTGGCAAAAATTTGCATTTTCTTTCATTATTTATTAATTTTGCTTCTTCTTCTGCAAAAGACCATACTTTTACATTATGCCCTTTTTTTGCAAGGTGAATAGCTAAGGCAGTTCCCCAGCTTCCGCTTCCAATAATTGATATATTTTTCATTGGTTCCTCCTATTTTTTAAATGATAATTTATTTTCTTTTCCCTCTTTTATTCTTTTTATATTGCTTCTATGGTTAAATATAATTAATCCTGCAATTAGGAAACTAAATAATATTCCAACAATATTTACATCTTCTTGTATGAAAATTGTTAATATTGGAAAAAGTATTGCTGCACTAATTGAGCCTAAAGATACCATTTTGCTTAATGCAATTACAATTATTCCAAACACCAAACATATTAATCCTATTTTCCAGTTTATCATTAATAAAACTCCTATTGCTGTTGCTACACCTTTTCCTCCTCTAAACTCGAAAAATATTGGAAATGTGTGTCCTAGTATTACCATAAAACCTGCAATATAGCTTAATGTTACAAAATTATATCCATCCCATATATAAATTGTAGCAATTGCTAAAACACCTTTTAATATGTCACACAATAGTGTAAGTAATGCGACTTTTTTACCTACTGTTCTTAATACATTAGTTGTTCCTGCATTTTTACTGCCCTTTTCTCTTACATCAAAACCGGCAAACTTTCTGCTAAAAATTACCGCAAAATTAATACTTCCAATAACATATGCAACTATTGCAACTGTAAGAAATGTTTCCATAAATATACCTCCTTTTATACATTTTTTTCTCTAGCAATTATTCTTATTGGTGTTCCTTCTAATTCAAAATTATTTCTTATTTGATTTGACAAATATCTTTCATATGAAAAGTGGAATAATTCTTTACTATTAACAAATATAACAAATGTTGGTGGCTTAGATGTGGCTTGAGTAGCATACAAAATTTTTAATCTTTTTCCTTTATCTGTTGGTGGTTGTACTACTGCAATTGCCTCATTTATAACCTGATTTAATACTGATGTAGATATTCTCATACTGTTATTTTTAGCTACTTTTTGTATTAAATCAAATAATTTATCAATTCTTTGTCCTGTTTTAGCTGATATAAATATAATCGGTGCATATGTTAAATAACTTAATTTATTATATACTTCTTTTTTTTTTTTTTTTAATGTTACAATTTCTTCTTCTATTTCATCCCATTTATTTATAACAATTATTATTCCTTTTCCAGCTTCGTGAGCTTCTCCTGCAATTTTTGTATCTTGTTCTGTAACTCCCTCTTTTGCATCTATCATCATTAAGCAAACGTCTGACCTTTCTATTGCAAGTAGTGTCCTCATTACACTAAATTTTTCTATATTATCATTTACCTTATTCTTTTTTCTAATTCCTGCTGTATCTATGAAATTATATTTTCCTGTATTATTTTCAAAATATGAATCTATTGCATCTCTGGTAGTTCCTGCTACATTGCTTACAATAACTCTATTTTCTCCTAAAATTTTATTTACTAAAGATGACTTTCCTACATTCGGTTTTCCTATTATAGCAACATTTATTACTTCTCCGTCGTTTTCTTTTTCATCTTTATCTGGAAAATGTTTATATATCTCATCTAAGACGTCTCCTATCCCTAAAGCATTTGTAGATGAAACTGGCATTGGTTCTCCTAATCCAAGATTATAAAACTCATATATATCATCACTAGTTTTTCCATAATTATCTGCTTTATTGCATACAAGTACTATTGGTTTTCCTGATTTTTTTAGTATCATTGCAATTTCCTCATCTGTAGCTGTAACACCTTGTTTTATATCTGTTATAAATACAATTACATCTGCCATATTTATTGCAATATTTGCTTGTTCCCTCATTCCCAATAAAATAGTATCATTGGATTCTAGTTCTATTCCTGCAGTATCTATAAGAGTAAAATCTCTTCCTCTCCAATTGCTATCTGCATATATTCTATCCCTTGTTACTCCTGGCATATCTTCAACAATTGAAAGCCTCTTTCCTATTATATAATTAAAAAACGTTGATTTTCCTACATTTGGCTTTCCTATTATAGCCACTATTGGCTTTGCCATTTTTTTCACCTAACTTTCATCTTGTATTTTATATCATTTATATATTTTAGTCAATAAAAACTTTATAAAAACTCGTATATCAATATAAAAAAAGATGCTTGTAATTTAAGCATCCTTTTTTTCTATAACTTCTTTTCCATCATAATATCCACAGTTTGGGCAAACCCTATGTGGCATTACTGGTTCATTACAATGTTTGCATCTTGCAATACTTGGTTTTTCTAATTTCCATGTTGATCTTTTTAAATGTGTTCTTTCTTTTGACCATCTTCTTTTTGGTTGTGCCATTTTTTTCCCTCCTTAACTTATATGCATAATATCTATGTTAATATTTTTTACATTTTTACTACTAAACTAGTATACTCGCAAATTAAGTTTTTGTCAAGAGGTTATTAACATTTTTTATAGTCTAATCATATTATATATTGTAAGTCTTTTATATTCTTACAATATATTTTAAAGGATTGGTGTATAATGGAAGAAGATAAAACTATGTGTCCTGTTGTTAATATTAATGGTTTTGCGGAGAAAGGTAAACAGTTTGATTTAAATATTACAATTCCTGAAGATAACAGAAATGTTATTTATGGAATTATTAAAGATTGCTATAAAGAACCTGTTGAAGATGCCATTGTTAAATTAATAGAAATTGATTTTAAGCATGGTAAAAAAGAAAGGAAACCTGTTTCCCACACTTTTACAGATAAAGACGGCGAGTTTATTTTTGGTCCACTTTGCCCAGATAAGCAATATGAAATTCAAATTTGGGTAGATAGAGTTAAACATGTTAAAATTTGTGCAGAATGTGGTAGACATGGTAAATGTTTAAAAGGTGTAAAATTAGACTGTGATAAATCATATGATGGCGATATGTATGATTCTTGTGAAGAACCTAATATGTGCGACTCCCCTGATGAACATGGCCATAATGACGATTGTAAATAATCTTTAGAGAAGAATTAAAAATTCTTCTCTTTATTTTTGACATTTCCATTTTGATATTGTATAATTTATTTTATATAATATAAGGAGATGTAAATTTATGTTTGGAAAAAGAACTGATGGTAGAAGGCTTAGAAAAATTAGTCCATTTTTTCTTCTTATGCCTCATATTATGAAAAGAAGGAGTGACGCTCAGGTTTTTTATTCTCATGAAATTCCTATTGCCCCTTTGGATGAATATATTGCAAAAAAAGATGCAGAAGGTATCAAAATGTCATATATGTCTATTATTTATGCATCACTTGTAAGAATTCTTGCAGAAAAACCTTTAATTAATCGCTTTGTTATGAATGGAAGAGTTTATGCTAGAAATAGTATTGATATATCTCTTGCAATAAAAAAAGGGATGAATGAAACTGCTGAAGAAACAACTTTAAAACTACATTTTAAAGGTTCAGAAAATATATTTGAAATTAGGAATCGTTTAGAAGAAGCTATTGTTCAAAACAAAGCTGTTACCGCAGAAAATGGTACAGATAAATTGGCAAAAGCATTAGCTTATATTCCTAGTTGGCTTATAAAACTTATTGTTAATTTTCTAATATTTTTGGATAAACATGATTTAATGCCAAAATTTATTATAGAAGCAAGTCCTTTTCATACTAGTGCTTTTCTTACAAATGTTGGTTCTCTTGGAATTGATTCAATATATCACCATTTATATGATTTTGGAACAACAGGTGTATTTTTAGCAATGGGTAAAAAGAAAAAAAGTCTTATAAATGATGATGATGTGCTTACTGAAGAAAAAACTCTTTCTCTTCGTTGGGTTTTAGATGAGAGAATTTGTGATGGATATTATTATGCAAATGCAGTAAAATTATTTACCAAATATATGAAAAAACCTGAACTGTTAGAAGTTAATATTGAACCTATTGAAGATGTTAAATAAAATAAAAGCAATCAAAAGATTGCTTTTATTTTATTATTAAATTAATATCATTAACCCGCCTATTACACTTAGCATAAATCCTACTATTTTTAATCCCTTTACTCCCTCGTTTTGGTCTCCAAAACTAAATATTTTTTTTGTTATTGGTCTTGCATCATATACTAGTAAAACTCCACATGCTACAATTAATACTCCAATTATTTCTACCATTTTTTTATTCCACATCCTTTAATTATTAACAATATGCACAAAGTATTGCCTCTAGTCCTATATTTATATCTATATTTCCTTGCTTATAATTATAATCTAAATCTATAAATTCTTGCAATATTTTTCTTAAATGTTGTTGACTAAAATATTCTGATTGCATTTTATACTTGCTTACTAAAAATGTTTGGTTTGGTTTTAATTTAAGTGCCTCCAAAATATTTATATTGTACATAATCGCAAGTTTAGTTAAATATATTTTTTTAAAATGATTATATAATGTCACTAATATTTTCTGTACTGGCTCTTTATTATATATAAGCTCATGTAATATTTCTAATGCATTTGATGTATTTTTTTTACCTAAAGCATCTGTTAAATCAAATATTATACTGTCCAATTCTTTAATAGATAATAAATCTATTGCTTCTTTTGTTATTACCCCTTCTTCACCTGCATATTCTATAAGTTTACGTATTTCATTTATTAAAACTTGCATGTTTGTACCACATATTTCTATAAATTCTTGTAAAACTTCTTCACTAATTTTCACCTTATATAGATTACAGATTGATTTTATCATTTTAGCTATTTGTATTGGTTTTAATTTTTCAAAATTACAAACAACCCCATATTTTTCTATTGTTTTAGAAAGTGTATTTATTTCTATATTATCTTCTATAAAAACCAATACTACAGTTTTTTTTATTATATCTATATTTTTTTCTATATACACAGCTATCTCATTTTGTAGACTATTATCTGCCTTATTACTTTTTCGCCCTACTGTTTTACTTTTTTTAAATAATCCAGATTTTTTTATAATTATTAATTTTTTTTCAAAGCCAAAACTTGGCATTTGAATTTCTTGCACTAATGAATTTATATTTGTTTCATCAATTTGTATATAATTTATTCCAAATACATAATCTCCAAATAACCTTTTTATTTTTTTTAGTGTGTTTTCTATTAAGTATTGTTCTTCACCATATAATAAATATAAACTGTTTAAATTTCCTTGCTTTAATTCTTGTTCCAATTTTTGTATAGTCATTTTTACTCCTTTAGGTAACTTAGCTTATACAATATATCAGAATCCATAAATTATTCTAAAAATTTCTGCTACACTCCATGCTTGAGCCATTGTACCTTTTGGTAAATTTGGTTTTTTAGAATCATATATTTCTGATATACTTCCAATTGTTCCTCTTTCAAATAGTTCTTTTTTAAATGTAGTTTTTACGTTTTCTCTAAAAACTTCTAGTTTTTCTCTTAAGTTTTTTTTCTCGCTTTTATCTTTTGCATATTTTATCATGTTTTTTATTGAATTATAATATAACCCTAAAAGCCAAGGCCATGTTATTCCTTGATGATAGCTTGAATCTCTTTTAAATACATCTCCTTCATAGATATCTACATATCCTTTTTCTCCTTTGGCTAATGTTTTTAATCCATATTTATTTAATAATTTTTTTTCTATTACATCTAAAATATTTCTCGCCATATCACTTTCTGGATTTACTACCGGATAAGTTAAGCTTAATGCAAATAATTGATTTGGTCTTACTTTGTTATCTCCTAGTACATCATATAAACAATTTCTCTTACTATTGTAAAACTTTTGTAGGAACGATTTTTGGCATTCTTCTGCGAGTCTTAAATATTCTTTTTGTTCTTTTCTATTACCAAATTTTATACTTAGTTCAGCCATTATCATTAATGCATTATACCAAAGTGCATTTATTTCTACTGCCTTTCCATTTCTTGGTGTAAATGAGTGATTTTTGTATTTTGCATCCATCCATGTATTTTGTGTATTTGGTGTTCCAGCTGATATTAAATAATCATCATCTAGGAAAATATTATTATCATCCAAATTGATTCCTTTTTTATAATTTTCAATTATTGTTTTTAATTTATTATAAAAATACTTTTTAACAAAATTATAATCTTTTGTATATACTATGTATTTATGTATTTGTTCAAACAAAAGAAGAGAACTGTCAGAGCTGTTATATAGTGGTCTATTATCATATCCTGAATAACCATTTGGAACCAACCCAAATTTCATATCTCTTATCATTGTTAAAAGTACATCTTTAGCTATTTTATATTGTTTAGTACAAAGTAACAGGCCTTCAAAAGATATTAAAGAATCTCTTCCCCAATCTAAAAACCATGGATATCCTGCTATAATTGTATGATAGCCAAAACTTGGTCTATACACTATAAAATTGTCTATTGCAATTATAAAATTTTTAAATATATCTTTTTCACTTTTTTGTTCCTTTGTTTCCTTGTTTGTTTCTATTTTTGGATTTAATATTTTTGTTTGTTGCATTAATTCATTAATTCTTATAATTTCCTTGTTAATAATTTTTTTTATGTTTAATTCTTCTATGCTTGCTTCTAATGAACAAATAAAACCAATTTCTCTTTCTGTATTTTCTGGTATTTCTACCTCAAACCTTCCTGGTACTGCTAAATTTTCTTCAGGATAAAGACCTCTTCTTTCCTCTTCTATATAAAACATATTTCTAAAAATATCATTTTTGTGTGGAATATAGTTACCATCTGTAATATACATATAAATTGGATTATTTGAATTTTTGTCTATTTCTAGTCTTACTTTTTTATCTTGTATTTCTTGTTTAATATCATATTCATGATTTGTATTTACACAATGAAAATCTCTAAAATTTACTACAGGTGTAATTGTTAATTTTGCCTTTTCCCCTTCATTATATATTTTATACAATACACATACAGTATTTTTACCATGCTCCATACATATTAATTTTTTTATTAATATGTTCTCCACCTTATATGTAAAAATTGGAATATATTCTTTTTCAAATTCCTGTTGAAATTTGTATCCTTGTGATATGTAATTAACACACATATTAGAATATAAATCGTATTTATTATTATTAATTTGTATACTTTCATCTAATTTTGAAAGTATTACGTGCCTTCTTGCTGGCGGTGTAAGTGGTGCTACTAGCAATCCATGATATTTTCTTGTATTAATTCCAATTACTGTACTTGCTGCATATCCTCCAATACCATTTGTTATTAGCCATTCATGTTTAATTCCCTCTTCTAATGTTAATTTACTTTTTTCTATTTTCATTTGTTCCTCCATATTCTTTATTTTTTATTATTTTTATTCATTAATTTTTCTTTTTGTTCTTCATTTTTTATGTTTTGCTGTCTTGTTTGTTCACTTTCTTGTATTGATTTTATTCTTTCACTATATTTATTAACAAATTTACTTGTTTTTTTATGTCTTGCTATGTGTTTATTTGCTACTTTCTTTGTTTTCTTCTTTTTCCCTACTTTCTTGGCTTCTTTTAATTTTGAATTTAATAATAAATATTGCTCATCATTTTGTTTATCTCTAAATTTTAGTTCATTACAGATTAGCTCTATTATTGTTTTAGCAAGTGCATTTGCATCATGCCTTATATATTCCCCTTCTACACAAGATATATCTGCTCTTATTAATTTAATTCCTTTACCTTTTAAATTTTGACTATCAACTTCAACTAAATTTGAACCTTCTTTATTATACTTTCTTATAAATTCTGGAATTATATCTCCATTATCACAAATACAATAATCTATTATTTTATTTCCTGCATGTTCTATAATAGCATCTATATGATCTGAGACATTATAATCATCTGTATGCCCTGGCTGGGTCATTATATTTGGAATATATATTTTAAATGCTTTACTGTCTCTTATTGATTTTGAGACATTTTTTATCAATAAATTTGGTATTACATTTGTATAAAGACTTCCTGGTCCTAAAATTATTGCATCTGCTTTTTGTATTGCATCAACTATACCTGGTGCTGTTCTGCAATTTGATGGATTAATAAAAACTCTATTAATCTTTGTAACTTTTTCCTCAGTAATATCTGCAATTTTATCTTTATCTTTTATAATCATCCCATTTTCAAGTTCTACAAAAATTTTCATTTCATCAAGTGTTACTGGTAATACATTTCCTACCATTGAAAAAATTTCATTGCTTTTTTGAACACTTGTTGCTAAATTACCATTTATGTTTCTAGTTGCTTCTATATATAAATCACCAAAATTAATTTGCCTTCCATTATTATCCATAAAATTATAGTTTAAAATTTTTGACATTTCATCCGAATTTTTAGCAAGAGCCTCTAAACTTATTTTTATATCTTCAACAGTACTAATATCTTCTTTTCCATATTTAGATACTGTAACTATTGCTGTAATATTTTTTGTGTATTTTTTTAATCCCTTTAATACCGTACTTAATCCATTGCCTCCACCTATTACTACAATATTAGGTCCTTTTGAATTTATTGGATTTTTACTTTTCATTATTTCAGGGTTTGTAGCCAATTCTAGTATTCTTCTTTGAAAAAATATTAAACCTAAAATAAAGCAAGTAAAACCAACAATAAATAATATTATTATTTTTACAAGATCTGTTAATTCAAGCCTATCTGTTACTAAAATATTAGCAAATTCATAGCATGTTAACATCATACCTATTAATATTAAAAGAATCCATCTTTTGGTTTTTTTATTCCCTATTACCAATTTTAATATTTTTTTCATTTTAATCTTCTCCTAAAATTCTAATTTCCGGTTCTATTATTAAATTATACTTTTCTTTTATTTTGTTCTGAATATATTTTATTAATTCTGTAATCTCTTTTGCTGTTGCATTTCCTTTATTAACTATAAACCCTGCATGTAAGCTTGAAATTTGAGCATCTCCTATGCTATAAGATTTTAATCCACATTCATCTATAAGTTTAGCTGGTATAAAATTTTCTTCTCTTTTAAATACACTACCTGCACTTGGCATATTTAATGGTTGTTTTGCTTTTCGTATTTTCGAATATTCATCCATTTTTTTCTTTATATTTTCCTTAATTCCTTTTTCCAATTTTATTTTTGCATTTAAAATAATTCCATCATTTTTTTGAAAAATAGATTTTCTGTATGAAAATTGGCTTTCTTCTTTTGTTATGGTTTTTATATTTAGATTTTCATCCATATATTTAATTTCTATTACTTTATCTCCTATTTCCTGTCCATACGCACCTGCGTTCATAAAAATTGCTCCACCTAAAGTTCCCGGTATTCCACATGCAAATTCCAAACCTGTAAGTTCATTATCCAAAGCAATTCTTGCAAGTTTTACTAATAAAACTCCTGAGCCAACATTTAATATATTATTTTCTTTTACAACTTCATTAAAATTTAGTTTTATAACAATTCCTCTTATACCTTTATCTTTTACTAATATGTTACTGCCATTTCCTATTATTGTAATTGGTATATTTTGCTTTTTTGATACATCTACAATAAACTTAAGTTCATCTATATTGTTTAATTTTACAAAAATATCTGCAGGTCCCCCGTACTCTAAATGTTGTATGATTTTTCATTGGTTCATTTAAAAGTATTCTTCCGCACTTCTATTTTTTTAGTTAAATTATTATAGATTTCTTCCATTTTAGCACTCCTTATATTTTTATTAATGCGTGCTCATTTTCTTTATGAAGTAAATTGTATCATTTTTTATAGTTTTTTACAAGGCATTTATGTTTTTTTTAAAAGTATTATGTTATAATATTTAATAGGTGATTTTATGTTGAATGATATTAAAAAAAATAAACAGAAAACTGCTATTATAATTAGTGGATTTATAATTATGATTACTTTGATTTTATATTATATATGTATTGCATTTAATATAAATTCTTATTTTGCCATTATTATTGCTTTACTTTTTTCTGTAGTTTCTTGTTTTGCATCTTATTATAATAGCGATAAAATTATTTTAAGAACATGTAAAGCCAGACCAGCTACTGAAGAAGAAGATAAAAAACTTGTACATATTTTTGAGGCTATTATGATTTCTTCTGCTTTACCTTGTACTCCCCGTTTATATGTAGTAGATGATCCTCAACCAAATGCTTTTGCCACAGGAAGGAATCCTCAAAATGCTATAATATGTGTTACTACTGGTCTTCTAGAAAAGTTAGACTATTATGAACTAGAGGGTGTTATTGCTCATGAAATGGGGCATATCAGGAATTATGATATTTTGCTTTCTGCTGTTGTTACTGTTATGGTTGGCTTTATTGTAATGCTTTCTGATATATTCACTAGAATTTGTTTTTTCGGGAAACGCAGTAATGATGATGATGACAATAAAGGTTCTGCAATACTAATGCTTTTAGGATTAATTTTCTTAATTTTAGGACCAATTTTTGGGAAAATAATGCAAATGGCAATTTCTAGGAGAAGAGAATTTTTAGCAGATGCAACAGCAGTTGAGATTACAAGAAATCCTCAAGGATTAATTTCTGCTCTTAAAAAACTAGACTCTGATTCAAACGAATTAAAATTTGCTAATAATGCAACTGCACATATGTATATTGTAAATCCTTTTAAAAATAATTCTAATGGTAAAAAAAGAAAAGCTGGTTTATTCGATACTCATCCTAGCATAGATGAAAGAATAGAAGCTTTAGAAAATATCGAATAAACCTTTTAAATATACAACAAAATATATTTTTGATGAGATATGGTTACCACATATCTCTTTTTTTATGCAAAAAGGTAAAGTTATTTAGTTAATCTGTACTTTAACTAATATTCTCTTTTTAAAATTTATTATATATTTCAATTATTTGGTAAACCATTTATTGTTTGCAATATTAAATTTTATGTAGAATTATAATACAATTATATATGCATGGTATAATACATATGCAATAAATTTGAGGAGGCACAAACCTATGAAACATCAAGATTTAGCAACAATAATAGTTCTTTAGATTTTCTGGGCATTTATCATAATTCTTAATCAAAAAATTCAGCCACTACTATTAAATCTAATAGTAGTGGCTCTAGATATTTTAAGTTTTGTTCACAACATATTTTCCTCTTTCTATAGCAGTTATGAGACCTTTTCTTTTGGCAAGATATACTGCATTTCTGATAGTATATGCAGACATACTCGGAAAATGATGTTTCAAATCTTTAAAGGTAAACGAACTCATGCTTAACATATAATCTCTTACTTGTTTAACCTGATTCTCTGTTTTAACTTTATCTTCGGAAGTTTCTTCACTATTTGAACATTTATCAAATGTTTCGCTAGTTGTTTCAACATTACCTGATTTATAGTTTTCCCGTACCATTGTCCTTGTTATGGCAACTTCTGTGGCTTCATATGTATCTAATTCCATTTCAGTTCCACCCACATCATCTGAAATTACATCAAATTTTTGTACTAAATCTCCTGAATTATTCTCTTCAACAGAATCCCCTTGTTCTTCCTTGTTTTCAGGCTCAATTGTCTGCATGGTAGTGCTTTCTGTAGGTAGTATATTTTTATCAGAAACATATTTCAAACTATAATCATCAATTTCCTGAATAATCTGTGCGATAAAATAAAATGCGTCTTGGTATGCAGGTATCTGAATAACAATCCGTTCTCTATTGCATATAACTCTAAAATCTGGCATTCTCTCAGTATTTGCTAGATTTTGCAAAAGGGTTGCAAAAATCTTATTAAAATTGCTTACATCTTTAGAAGTAAAAGAAATTCTATATTCATCTCCTTTTATAGCCATAGAAAATACCTCCTTATAATGCACTTGCCAAGTGATAACTTCTCTTATTTTTTTAGCTGCCTTTGCTATGATTCTTGAAGCATAACTTTGAGAAACATTCAGTTTTTCTGCAATATCTGCTTGCAATGCTCCTCCTATCTGATAAAGAATTGCCAGTTTTGTTTTTCCTTCTAGATAATTAAGAATAATACTAACTACCTGAATTAAAATTTCTTTGTCTTCTAGGTTTTTCGCGAAATCTGAGTTAGGATGTTTAATTGTATCTCTTAAAGTAAGTTCTTCTCCTTCACTATTACTTGAAATAGGCTCATCAATAGAAATATCTCTTGCGTATTTATTAGCTTTCCGATAATGCATAAGAATTTCATTATTTATACATCTTGAAGCATATGTTGAAAAAGATATTCCCCTAGATGAATCAAAAGTAATCACAGCTTTTACCAGCCCTAATGTGCCTATAGAAATGATATCTTCGTACTCTGAAGACTTTGGTGTTACCCCTAACTTGTTTACTAAATAATAAACAAATTTCAGATTTTCCAAAACAAGATGTTCTTTATCTTTGCTGAGTTGCATATCCATAGAATAACTCCTTCCTTAACTTATGTTTGTTTAAAATACCCCCTTTAAAATAAAAAAGCTGTTAGGCTATTTTTAAATATATTATCAAAATTATACAATAATTGCAATCTTTTTATGTAAATTTATATGGTTTTTATATTCTCCAATCTACCCTTTATTACTATATAACTCATTTGTTCATTTATAGTAAATAGGACTAATACATCAAATCTATATACTAAAAAATAATATGTATTAAAATTATCAACGTATAGAGCCCGTGGTTTATGCTTAATATTAATAAAAGCAAAATCAGTCTTTGATTACACTGTTTTGCTTTTTTTATTATTTATTTTTATTAATATCAATTCTCTCAAAAAGTATTTCTATATTGTCAAGAGATATTTTTTCTTTTATTTGTATCGGCTTCCATGATGGTTTTTCAATTTTTAAATATTGTCTTAATTTATTAGATGTTTGTGGCATTATTGGTGCGATTAAATTAGATAAATTAGCAATTACATTAGTACAAGTATAAATAGTATTATTAAATTCATCTATATTTTCTTTTATCTGTATCCATGGTTTTCTTTCATCATAATACTTATTTCCTATTTCAATTAACTCAACTATTTTATTACATGCTTTCTTAAATTCTAGGTTTTCTATATATTCAGAAACTACTGTATAAGTTTCATTAATTTTCTCAGCCATTTGTGTATCCATAACACCTAAAGGAATTTCATCTAAGCCTTTAAATCTTAAAGTTCTATTTACAAAATTTCCAAATTTATTAACCATATCAGCATTATGAACACTAATATAATTTTCCAATGTAAAATCCACATCTTTATTTTCTGGTCCATGAGATATCATGTAGTATCTTAACGAGTCTACATTATACTCTTCTACCATTTGCTGTACTGTTATACCATTGCCTTTACTTTTAGATATTTTTTCAGAGTTTATATTTAGGTATTGTGTTGCAACCATTACATCTGGCAAATGGTAATTTTCTTCCATAGCCATCAATAAGGCTGGCAAAATTATTGTATGAAATGTTATATTATCTTTTCCATAACACATATACATTTTAATATTGTTATCATCTTTCCAATAGTCTTCCCAATTTAATCCTTTTTCCTCACAAATTTTTTGAGTTGCAGTAACATACCCTAGTACGGCTTCTATCCATACATACATTTTTTTATCCTCAAAACCTTCAATTGGAATATCAACTCCCCAAGATAAATCTCTTGTTACTGCTCTATCCTTCAATCCTTCTTTTAAATATTTTTCTGTTTC
>CALXUH010000034.1 GCA_944391645.1 uncultured Clostridia bacterium
TTATTTTTAATTATTTGCATCTTCATTTAGCTTGCCAATTGCTTTTTTTTCTATTCTTGATACATACGAACGCGATATTCCTAATATTTTTGCAACCTCATTTTGCGTTTTTGGTTTTTTACCTCCGCAACCCAAATCTTAGTTCTATTATTATTTTTTCTCTTCCTTTTAAAACTTTTTTCATTTTTTTGCATAAATCTTTTATTTTTAATTTTAAATCTATTTCATCTTCTATATTCATCTCATCATTTTCTATTACATCTAAAAGTGTTATTTCATTATCATCTTTATCTTTTCCTATTGGTTCATTTAAATACACCTCTGCACCGAAGTTTCTTAGTGCTTCTTAAATACATTAGTATTTCATTTTCTATACATCTTGCAACATATGTTGCAAGTCTTACACCTTTATCTAAGTTAAAACTATTTATTCCTTTTATTAACCCTATTGTTCCAAGAGATATTAAATCATCTTGCTCTAAATTAGGGATATTATATTTTTTACACACATGTGCAACTAATCTTAAATTTTTTTCTATTAATATGTTTCTTGCCTCTTCATCTCCATGTGCTAATTTTTGGAGATATTTTTTTTCTTCCTCAGCTGTAAGTGGCTCTGGGAATAGATTGTTGTTTGTAATATATCCTACTGTAAAAAAAGATATCTTTAAAAATGCCAAAAATCCTGTAAAAAAAAGTAGCAAATAAAATGCACCCCCATTTTTCTATAACATTATATGTTTTAGAAAAATAAAAGTGCATGACCTTATTAAATTTATTTTTACATTACATACAATAATATTGCTAAGAATTGTAATAAACTTCCTAATACTATAAATAAGTGGAATATTGAGTGGAAATACTTTTTCTTTCTGCCAAACCCATAAAAACATGCTCCAACTGTATATGCAATTCCTCCGGCTACCATTAATATTATTCCGTTTTTATGCATTGATTGTATTAATAAATCAAACCTAAATATAATACACCATCCCATTAATAAATAACATACCATTGAAAAAACTTTTGTGCTTTGTAAATCTATTGCATTTAATGTTATTCCTAAAACTGCTGAACCCCAAATTATTCCAAAAATTAGCCAACCATATAAATTACTAACTGACCTTATTGTACACAAAGCAACAGGTGTATATGAGCCTGCAATTAACAAAAATATTGAGCAATGATCTAATACTTGGAATACTTTTTTGGATGTTCTCATAGGGCTTAAACCATGGTAAATACTAGATACTGTATATAATAAAATCATTGTAGAACCATATATTGCCCCACTAACTATACCATACACATTATTATTAATTGCAGCCATAATAACACATAATATAGTTGCAACAACACCTAATACTCCACCTACAATATGTGATGTCATATTAAATATTTCCTCTCCTTTCGTATAGGTTGGTAATATTCTATCTACAAGTTTAGTTCTCCTCATTAAATTCCTCCTTAAAATTTATTTTATCCTTTTTATTATTATTCTACGTTTACCTTTTTGTTCCTTTATTTTTTCTGCTCTATATGAATATATTTTATATTCATTTTTTCCATCAAACCTTATTGTAATAGCTTTTGTGTAGTTTGTTGTTTCAGGATTATATTCTTCTATAACTAAACTTGCTTTACATTCTTTTAGAGTTTTAAATGTTGTCATAAAACCTATTCCGCTTCCACCCTCTTCTTTATGTGTGGTTACTTGTTCTATACCAAGTTTTAATAATGTATCTATTTTAAATTCTATTCCTGTGTCATATACAGAAAATTCATAAATTCCATCTACTAAACCTAATGTGACTAGTATGCTTTTATATGTTTTGTTATTTGAATTTATTGCAATTATAGCATCTTTTATATGGTCACCTATTAAAGTTTCGAATTTTTCTTTTGGAATTATCTCATTTATTAATGAGTTTATATTTGCATTTATTTTTAAATCAAATTGTATATTATTTTTTATTGCCTCTTCTTGCATATATTTGAACATAGTATCTATTCCATTAATATTTGTTAATGGAATTTTACGTGTATCTACTTTGGTTTCTTTCGCAAAATTTTTTGCAGTATTTTTACTTTCTTCTAATATTACAGCTATTTCATTTGCAAATTCTTCTTTGCTATCTAATTTTAATGCATTTTTCATTGCAAATTCTAATGATTCAAATTTATGATTATATTTATGTATTGTATTTGCAAATTTAAGGTTTTCTGCTTTAATTTCCTCAATAATTTTTTCTTTTTCGTCTATTTCTGCCTTCTGCATTTCTATAGTACGATCTCTCATTTTATTTTTATATGTTTTGGTGATTTGGGATTTGATCCAGATGATTAGTAAAATGGTAACTACTATACTTTCTACAATTAAAATTATATTAAATAAAAATTTATTTTTATTTTGAAAGAATACATACAAGCTAGTTACTATACCACAAATAATAAATATAAAAATTATTATATGCTTATTAATTTTAGTCCCTTTTAAAAAATTAAATCCACTTTTAAATCTTTTTACTTTAAAAAGTATATAATATAATAAAAATGTAATACATGGAATTATAATGAAACTTATTGGATTTTTAGCATTTGTATTCTCTCCAAAAATCCATAGTAAAACTCCCGAAATCATTGTAGCTATTACATAAATCAAATAAACAATTATGTATGATATGGAATATGCTATAATCCTATAATAAATTCTATTTTCTACTTTAATAGAAATTATAATTAATCCATATAGAATATATAAAATTAAAATTGCAGTTAATGGTTGAAAAGTATGTGTTAGAATTAAGTATATAATAGAAATATTTATACTTAATATACATATAAATATTGTTCTACATTTATAATGATTATTAAAATTGATAATTTTTGCATAAACAAAGTATATTAACAAAGATATTATAAAAATTTTTACTAAATTACTAATTATTAATATCAAATCCATAAAAAATCACCTCTTTGTTTCATAAATTATATACTATGCACAAATAATCGTCAATTTACAATTTATAAAAAAACCTAATCTATGAATTATTTTCTTGACATAGATTAGGTGTTGTCGAATTTCAAATTTTTTAAGATTATATAATATTATGCCCAAAAATTAACATATTCTGCTAACCATTCCCAAAATGACATATTCACATCACTCCTTTTGCATCTAATTTTTTATAGATACAAAATACCACCTAAGAGGCACACTCTTAGGTGGTTTGAGGATTGTAATTATATGTTATTTTATGTCGATTTATGTCGTTTTTTTATAAATCTTTTAAAATTTTATCTTTGTAATAGTATATAAGCTCTGTAGGAGTTGGTACTCCAGTTCTATAATCAATTTTATTTGTATAATACATTTCTAAATCATCTGGGGAAGATTTTCTCCAAGCATAATTTATGGCTGTTTGTATTACTCTACTTATACTACTCGAAGATTTTTTGTATATATTTGCTAAATAATTAAAAACACTTTCTCCTTCTCCTTTATCATTTTCTTTAATTAAAAAAATTATTGCATCATGGATATATTGTCTTCCCTTTAGGTGTGAGCTAATTCCTATTAAATTTAGTTCTGCATCTATTCTTTTAGAAATTTTATTTTCATAATCTGCAGGTGTTTCCATAAATAAGATATTATTTTTATTTGTATTTCCATATTTATATAAAGTTTTTCTAAGAGAAAGCAAAGAAGATATAATTAATTTTGGGGAATAGTCTATTTGTTTTTTATAAAATATTAAATCTACTCCTTCTTCATGTAGTTTATCATACAATATGCTTGATGATGCATTTGTTGTTACCACAATTATTGGTTTAAATTCTGTCATTAAAGATTTAGATTTTTCTATAAACTCTATTCCAGACCCCTGTCCTTTATGTAATTCTATATCTAATATTATTGCTTCTGGAATATACTTTTTAAAATATTCTAATCCTTCATTACTAGAATTTGTTGTTCCAATTATTTTAATATTTTCTACTGTCTCAACATATGACTTGTATTTTTGGCATTCTATTTCATCGTCTTCAATTAATAATATAGTCATTGGCTTATTTTCCATTTTACTCACTCTCTTTGTTTCCTTTTTTTGTTAATAATATATCACAATAATTTGCATATTTCTACATATTTTTACATTCTTTTTACTTTTTTTTCCAATAATTATGCTGTTAATTTTAACTAATAAGTGCATAAAGAGAGCTTTTTTGCTTGGAAATTACATTCTTTGTTTAACAACCTCATACATTACAATTCCAGCTGATACTGATGCATTTAGTGAAGTTATTTTTCCTTTCATTGGAATTTTTACTAAAAAATCACAATTTTCCTTTACAAGCCTGCTTATTCCAAAACCTTCACTACCTATTACAATCGCAATTGAGTCATCAAACCTTTCATTGAAATAGTATTTTTTTGCATCCATATCTGTGCCACAAATCCATATGTCATTATCTTTTAAATATTTTATTGTCTCATTTAAGTTGTTTACTCTTGCAATTTTCATATGTTCTATAGCACCTTCAGAGACCTTATATACAGTACTATTTACTGTTGCAGATCTTCTTTTGGGAATTATTATTCCATGAACTCCCGCTGTTTCTGCAGTTCTTATTATTGAACCTAAATTGTGAGGGTCTTCTATTCCATCTAGTATTAAAATAAATGGTTTTTCATTTTTTTGTTTAGCTTTATCTATAATTTCGTAAACCTCACAATAGTCAAAAGGAGGAACAATGGCAATTACACCTTGGTGATTGTCTGACTGTGCCATTTTATTTAATTTTGCCTTATCTACTTCTACTATTACAACTTTTTTTTCTTTTGCAATAGATATTATTTTATTTATTGAACCGTGTTTTTCTCCATTTGCAATAAAAATTTTATTTATATCTCTTCCTGATTCTAATAATTCTAATACTGCATTTCGTCCCTCTATTTGGTCTTGATATGATTCTATATTTTTATTTTCTTTGCTTTTTTTATTAAATTTTTCTTCTTTCATTTTATCTCCTTATTCATCATCTAATTTTAAAACTGCCAAAAATGCTTCTTGTGGAACTTCTACATTACCAATTTGTCGCATTTTTTTCTTACCTTTTTTTTGCTTTTCTAATAATTTTTTCTTTCTTGTTACATCTCCGCCATAACATTTTGCCAGTACATCTTTTCTCATAGCAGATATTGTTTCTCTTGCAATTACCTTACCTCCAACAACAGCCTGTATAGGCACTTCAAATAACTGTCTTGGTATAACTGTTTTTAATTTTTCAGTCATTTTCTTTCCTCTTATATAAGCTGAGTCTTTATGGACTATAAATGACAATGCATCTACTGGTTCATTATGTATGTGTATATCTAATTTAACTAAATCTGCTTTTTGATAAGTGTCAAATTCATAATCAAAAGATGCATATCCCTTAGTTTTAGATTTTAATGTATCAAAAAAATCATATATTATCTCATTTAAAGGAAGTTTATATTGTAGTATTACCCTAGTTTCATCTATGTATTTCATGTCCAAATATGTTCCTCTTCTATTTTGGCATATTTCCATAACATTACCTACATATTCTTTTGGCAATAGTATTTCTGCTTTTACTATTGGTTCTTCAATATATGAAATTTGTTGTGTAGGTGGTAAATCTATTGGATTATAAATTTCTAAAACTTCGCCAGTTTGCTTATGTACCTTATATATAACTGATGGAGCTGTTGTAATTAAATCTAAATCGAATTCTCTTTCTAGTCTTTCTTGAACTATTTCAAGATGCAATAATCCTAAAAATCCACATCTAAAACCAAAGCCCAATGCAATTGACGTTTCTGGTTCATACTCAAGAGCTGCATCATTTAATTTTAATTTTTCCAATGCATCTTTTAATTTTTCATAATCTCCACCATCTAGTGGATATAAGCCACAGTAAACCATAGAATTTGCTTTTTTATATCCTGGTAATGGTTTGCTGGCTGGATTTTTAACTTTTGTTATTGTATCTCCTACATGTAAATCACTAACAGTTTTTATACTTGCTGAAATATATCCTACATCTCCTGCTTCCAATTTTTCTGCTGGTAAATATTTGCCTGGTTCTAAGTATCCAAGTTCTGTAATTACAAATTTTTTATCTGTTGCCATAAACAATATTTCATCACCTGTTTTCACTGTGCCTTCTACAACTCTCACATAGCTTACAGCTCCTTTGTAATTATCATAAAATGAATCAAAAATTAAACATTGTAATGGTTTTTCCTTATCTCCCTTTGGTGGAGGGAAATCTGTTACTATTCTTTCAAGTACTTCATCAATATTTAAACCAGATTTTGCAGATATACAAGGTGCATCTTCTGCTGGTATTCCAATTATATCTTCTATTTGTTTTTTTACCTCATCTGGTCTTGCATTTGGCAAATCTACTTTATTAATTACTGGTAATATTTCCAAATTATTATCTAATGCTAGATATACATTTGCAAGAGTCTGAGCTTCTACACCTTGGCTACTATCTACAACTAAAATTGCACCTTCACATGCAGCTAAACTTCTAGAAACTTCATAATTAAAATCTACATGCCCTGGTGTATCTATTAAATTTAGTATATATTCATTTCCGTCTTTAGCTTTATAAGTCATTCTTACTGCCTGTGCTTTTATTGTTATTCCTCTTTCACGCTCTAAATCCATATTATCTAATACTTGGCTTTCCATTTCTCTTTGGCTAAGAAGCCCTGTTTTTTCAATAAGCCTATCTGCCAATGTAGATTTTCCATGGTCGATATGTGCTATTATACTAAAATTTCTTATATATTTTTGCTTGTCCAATTTTACCTCCTATAAAACAATATAAAATTTTATTATTTACTGTTTGCAATATTTGTTATATTGTTTTGTTAAATGCTTTTTATTCATTATTTTATCAATTCCATCTTTTGCAATTTCTTCTTTTATAACTGTTATAAATTTTTCTGTTTTTGGATTATATAAATTTCTTATTGTTTCTATTTCATTCCAATATTTCAAAGGATACTCCTTATTCCATTGTTTGCCTCTATATACCATTCCAGCTGCTATTTGATCGCAAAGCATTTCAACAGCATATTTATATGGAATTACTGGTGTTTCCTTTGCATTCCAATCATACCAGTATTCTATATGGTGTTTATTTCTTCCTTTATGATGTAACCATGCTGATGAATACCCTTTTTCATTTCTTGCAGCTGTAATTGGGCTTTTATTTCCTTGATAATATTTACAACTTTCACCAAATTCTGCTAATGAATACTTAGACAAATCATGTATTAAACCTCTAAATGGAATTCCTGCTTTTAGTGAAAGTTTAAATACATACCATTTATGTTTTGTTATTAGTTTAAGATGTAACCAAATATTTTTTAACATGTCTTCTCCTTAATATTTTAAATCATTACAATAATTATGTATATACATATTCTTATTAATGAATTTGAAATTAAATTGTCTATAACAAAAGGAACACCTATGTTGTTTATTTTGTCATACTCTTTAATTAAATTATCTGATTCTTCTTTTGTACACAATTTTTTCCTTTCTATATATTCCTTAGCTAAGTATTTAGATTTTGTCATTGCATCTATTTCTAGGTATGCTCTTACTGTAAATTGTATGAATGATAATAATGTTAATATAAAAATTTGTAGCATATTGTTTCGAATGATATTAAATATTGATAATAATGTTATTGTTATAAAATATATTATTAAAAAGTTTGAATACACAAAATTAAATATTAATAATCTTCTATCTTGAACTGAGTGAATACATTCATGTGCAATTGTTTGTATTCTTCCATAATTATCTTTCATATCTGCAATTGATATTTTATTTGTTATTGCTATATATAAACTAGTTTTTGTATTTTTTGCTTGCTCTATTTTTACATTTTTATTTTTTAACATTTCTAGCATTTCTTTTGCAATTTCCATATTCCCTGGGAATTTATCAGTTATTTCTTGCATAATAGTATTTTGCTGTAAAGCCTTAACTTTTTTTATACTAATTTTAAATATATATTTTAATAATAAAATTGTAATTATTAAAGCAATTAAGCTAACATAAATTTCCATTTTTCTACCTCTTTACTTGTCTAGTATAACATAAAAACAAAGTAGACCTCAAGTACTACTTTGTTTTTTTTGCTCTTATAATAAATCTTTTACCGATTCACTTATTATTTTATTTACATCTGCTAACATTATATTAAATCTTACTTCTATATCAAAAAATTCTTTTATTTTTTTATCTTGTATTAAAATTTGATACATTTGTTGTAATTTTTTTTGTTTTTCTTCATCTTGTTTTTCTCCCTGAAATGACATTACCTGTACATCATACCTGATTTTTTCAAATTCATCTATTTTCTTTTTCATTTCCGGATTACCTTCCATTTCTTCTTTAGCCTTTTTATATTCTAAGTATTCTTTACTTTCTTTTATTGCTTTTGCTAAATTATTTGCTTGATCATATACGTACATATTAGCCCTCCATTATACACCATTTTTATGCAAATGCTTGACGTTTTTTAAAGTTAAGTAAACTTGTTATTTCGCTTTCTTTTCTAACCTTCTTAGCTTTTTCTTGTATTATTTGTTCTTTTTGTCTTTCCGCCATTGTCTTACATATTGCTTTTTCATAAGTAAAATATGTGTCTTGGGCTATTTTTGCCCAGTTATATTCATTTTTTACTTTCTGTCTTGCTCTTTTTGTTATTTTATCACAAAGTTGTGGGTTTAATAATAATTCTAATATTGAATCTGCTAGTGAATTTGCATTTCCTGCATAACTTTTCATTCCATCTACTCTATGTTCTATAATTTCATTTAATCCTCCTACATCAGAAACAACTGTTGGCACACCAGCAAGCATTGCCTCTAATGCAACTATTCCGAATGGTTCATATGTGCTTGGGAATACAGAAACATCTGCGCATTTATACATTTTTGAAACTTGTTTTGCATTTAAGTATCCAGTAAAATAAACTTTGCTTCCTAAGCCCATGGAATCTACTTGTCTTTTTAATTCGTCTAACATTCCACCTTTTCCTGCGATTATTAATTTTGAATCATGATAACCTGATAATATTTTTGGCATTGCAGAAATTAAATGTTGAACACCTTTTTCATATACTAGTCTTCCCATAAATAATATTATTTTTTCATTATCCAAGGCATATTTTCTTCTAAAATCATAATCTTTTTCTACACCATTATATGCTGTTGTGTTTATTCCATTTGGTACAACATTAATTTTTTCATATGGAAGTCCAAATAATCTTTGTAAATCATTTTTCATAAATTTGCTGTTTACTATTACTTCTGATGATTCATATGTTAGCATCCATTCTGTATCATTTACATATTTTTGCTCTGAAGTATGTATTCCGCTATTTCTTCCTGCTTCTGTTGCATGTATTGTTGATACTAGTGGTATTCCAAAAGACTCCTTTAATGTTTTAGCTGCATATGCTACAAGCCAATCATGTGCATGTATTACATCAAATTTTCCTTCTTTATTTATTATTTCTGCAGCTTTTGATATCATATTAAAATTAAGTTGCATTGTCCAATCTATGAAATTATTTGGATTAATCATATAGTTGTCTACCCTATATACATGAACTCCTTTATCGTTTTCATAGTATGGTACATTTCCTTCTTTATATGTAACTACATATACATCGTGTCCATCTTTAATTAGTCTCTTAGATAAGTCATTTACGACTCTTGCTATTCCCCCTACAATTCTAGGTGGGTATTCCCATGTTAACATTAAGATTTTCATTTTTTTCTCCTTCGTTATTTTTTATTATATTTTATATAAAAATTATAAAAAAGTAAACACATTTTTATAATTTTTGTCAAATTTTATTATATTTTTTATTTTTTTAAGTTTTTTTTCTTTTTGTTGCTTTTTGTCTTGAATTTATTTTGTTTTTGATATAGTATATTATAATAAATTAAATATTATGTTTTTATATACATAAATATTATTATTCGAATGAAATTAAAGGGGGTTTCTATGGCAAAGTCAGATTCTAAAAATATTGAGGAGGTTACAAAGACTACTTCTTCTAAAATCAAGTCTACAAAAAAGCCTACAACCAAAAAAGTAGAAACTAAGAAAAACACTTTGGAAAAATCAGCCAAAAAAGCTACAACTGAAAAAAAAGTAACTAAAAGTACAACTGAAGCGAAGTCTACTAAAAAATCTACAACAAAAAAAGTAGAAACAGGAAAGAATAGTTCTACAACATCAAAGAAAAGTTCTACATCAAAAAGAAAAACAACATCAAAGAAATCTGCAAAAACTAAGAAAAAGGTGGAAAAACAGTCAGTTCCAAATATAGTAGAGTACTACGATTTACCTAGTACATATAATCAAACAACTGTAAAGCTACTTTTTCAAACTCCAAAGAAATTATTTGTATATTGGGAAATTTCAGAAGCTGATAAGCAAAAATATTTTGATGAAAATGGCAAAGATTTCTTTGAATCTACAACACCTTTTTTAGTTGTTAGAAATATAACCAAAAACTATTCTTTTGAAATTGAGATTAATGATTTTGCAAACAGCTGGTATTTTGATGTTCCTGATAGTAAATGTGATTATGAAGTTTCACTTATTAGAAAACATAACATTACTCATAACTCAACATGGATTACTACATCAAATGAATTAGAAGTTCCTAATAATCGTATTTTATTTGAACATGCTAGGAAGGAAATTTTCTTTAAAAATGTAAAAACAAATAATGTGGTTAGTAAATCTGTAGTTAATTTACAATTTATAAATCATCTAGGCAATATTTTTAATGCTAATTCATTTTATAGAAAATTTTACCAAGATGAAAACTTATATACATTAAATAATCCAACATCAAATTCAAAAATTTAATAAACTAATCTACAAAGGAGATATTTTATGAAAGAGACAAAGGGATATGTGAGTTTTATTTTACACGCTCACTTACCATTTATCCATCATCCAGAAAGTGAAGATTATTTAGAAGAAGAATGGCTATATGAAGCTATCTCTGAAACATATATTCCACTTATATTAAATTTTAAAAAGTTAGAGGAGGAAAAAGTTGATTTTAGAATTACAATGAACTTTTCTCCCCCTTTATTATCTATGCTTGATAATAAATTACTTCAAAAAAGATATATTAAATATTTAAGGAAACATATTGAACTTTGCAAAAAAGAAGTTAAAAGAACAGCTAATAATAGAGATTTAAATAAGCTATCTTATTATTATTTAAATAGATATTCAAATGATTTACATGTTTTTAAAGATGTTTATTCATGTAATCTTATAAATGCGTTTAAACACTTTCAAGATATTGGTGTTTTAGAAATTATTACTTGTGGTGCAACACATGGTTACTTTCCTATTCTTTCAGTAAATGAAAAAACAATACGTGCACAAATTGGAATTGGTGTTGAAACATATAAAAAATACTTTGGTAAACAACCTCGTGGAATTTGGCTTCCAGAATGTGGCTATGTACATCAAGCTGATAAATATTTGAAGGAATTTGGCTTAGAATACATTATTACCGAATCTCATGGTATATTATATGCAGATCCTGCTCCTATTTATGGTACATTTGCTCCAATTTGTACTGAAAATGGAATTGCAGCATTTGGTAGAGATATTGAAAGCTCTAGACAGGTTTGGAGTTCTATTTGTGGATACCCTGGCGATTTTAATTATAGAGAATTTTACCGTGATATTGGTTATGATGCTGATTATGAATATATTAAACCATATATTGCAAAAAATGGTGCAAGAGTTAATACTGGTATAAAATATCATAGAATTACATCTAAAAACGGTGGTTTTAAGGATTATTATAACCTACAATGGGCATATGATTCTGTTTGTAACCATGCTGGTCATTTTTTCGATTCACGTGTTAAACAAATAAACGAGCTTTCCTGCTATATGGATGTTCCCCCAATTGTTGTTTGCCCTTATGATGCAGAACTTTATGGACATTGGTGGTACGAAGGTCCTGACTTTTTATATGTTTTATTTAAAAAAATTTATTATGATGACTGTAATTTTAAATTAATTACACCTGGAGAATATATTGATAAATATCCACAAATGCAGATGTCTTCTCCTTGTATTTCTAGCTGGGGTTCAAACCGGATATAGTGAAGTTTGGCTAAACCAATCAAATGATTATGTACATAAGCATTTGCATGTTGCAGGAGATAGAATGGTTGAACTTGCTCATGATTTTCCGTATGCTAAAGGTTTGTTAAAAAGAGCATTAAATCAATGTGCTAGAGAACTTTTACTTGCGCAAAGCAGTGACTGGTTATTTATAATAACACATGGAACAATGGTTGATTATGCGAAAAAAAGGATTAAAGATCATATTGGACGTTTTACCAAGCTTTATGAACAAATTAAATCAAATAATATTGATGAAAATTTTTTAAAACAAATATCAAAGCAAGACTCAATTTTTCCTTTTATAGATTATATGATTTATTATTAATGGACACTCTCATAATTCCCTTTTTCTTAATAATATATGTATATAATATATTTTACCGTTAAAACTATATTATATACAATTTAAGAAAGAAGGGACTTTTTTTGCCAAAATCTATTTGCATTAAAACTAATAATTCAGATACACTATCATATATTATTAATGAATTAGAGCATTTTAATGTTTCTGATACTTATTTTTCATGCAAAAAATTTAAAAATTTTAAAAATATTATTATACATTATAATGGCAAAAACTTAATTTTTTTTCTTTCTTCTTTATCCAAGGTTTTATCCTATTTAGTTTTAGACTTATATGAGAATTTTATTATAAGGCATTTAATTTCTTATGATTATTTTTATTTTTCTCCATCAGAGCGCCAAGAAATTTTTAATTTATGTATAGACAACTTAAACTATGAAGATTCTTTAGATAGATTAAATATAGTAGAGACCTCTTTTTTTGAATATTTAAAAGAAAATAAAACCTTAAATTTAATTGGTTTTATTAATTTTAGATTACTAAAGTATATTGAGCATTTAAGTACAATTCTTGATATATGTGTTAATAAATTTGTCATTGATAAAGAATATATAGAATTTATTAATTTACTTAGAACATATGTGAATTCCTCTAAAAGTAATATTGATATTGTGCATTTAGTTTACACTAACAAAGAATCCATACTATTAGATGAATATAAAAATATTATTCCTATAAATAAAAATATTTTAAATGTACACTATTTATCAGATATAAGTTTTTCAAGTAATGACTATGCTTTAAATAATTTACTTAGTCTTCTTCCTAATAAACTGTATATTCATTTAATTGATGCCAAGGATGAATTTATAAATTCCTTGGAAAATATATTTGATAAACGTATTTATCTTTGCCATGATTGTGATATATGTAGATTATATAAAAATATGGGCAATTTATCTAAAAAAAAATAATAACATAAAAAAGGAAGAAAATATTAAATGTTTTCTTCCTTTTTATTCATTTATATATTATAATCTTTATAATAAGAGGTGTTTATAATAATATGAGTTCTTTTGTTTTAAAGGTTATAGCATGTATATGTATGTTTTGTGACCACTTTGGTGATGCGTTTTTTAGAGAAGTTACTTTTTTAAATTATATTGGAAGACTTAGTTTTACTATTTTCTGCTTTCAAATTGTACTTGGGTTTATTCATACTCATGATATAAAAAAATATATTATTCGTTTGAGTTTATTTGCTCTAATTTCACAAATTCCTTTTATGCTTTTTATTTATTTTGTTTTTGATAGTTTTGCTATTAATGTTATTTTTACATTACTTTTTGGTTTATTTGCTATTTTAATTTATGATAAATATAATAAATTTGTAGGAATTAGTTCTTGTTTACTATTTGGAACAATTGCAGAAGTTTGTAAATTTGATTATGGATTTTTTGGGGTCTTTTTGATTTTTATATTTTATTTATTATACAATAAGAAAATAGCTATGACTTTTGTTTTTGCTGTATCTGTCATATTAAAATATCTTATACCATTAGTTAGAACTGGTTTACCTATTTATTATTTGTTTTCAGGAAATTCATATTCTATGTTAATGTATTTTACACTTTTATCAATAATTCCTATTTTGTTATATAATGGTAGAAAAGGAAAAGATGTAAAATATCTATTTTACACCTTTTACCCTACTCATTTGCTACTTTTAATATTATTTTTAATATAATAATGGATTATTCAAATTTTTTATTAGGCTTATAAAAAAAATTATTATACTCAATGCTATTATAATTTTTTTATATTTTTCTATAAAATTAATTAATGTGTTTTTATGCTTTATAATATCAATAACATACCATAGTGAACAAATTAAATATACAACCGTTAATGGTATTGCTATTATATTATATTTTATAGACATTAATATATTTCCATTCAATAAATAAATTATTGCTCGTGTTAGACCACAACCCGGACAAGGTATTTTAAATATATTATATATTAAACATATCCTCTCCCCGAAAAAAATAAGATAAATATATAATAACTAATATTATAATATTAGTTATTATATATTTAATAAATTTCACACTATTCATTCTACATTATCATACTTATTTTTGATAAGTTAATTTCCTTTGCTTTCTTGCTAATAGTAAACCAGTCAATTATAGTTAATATTCCGCATAATCCACCTGTTAATAATTTTAATATTCCCATTCCAATATCGCCAATCATAAACCTATCTACTCCTAATGTTCCTAGGAATATAGAAATAAGTAATATTGTTGTTGGATCCTTTAATTCTGTTGCTTGAAGAGTTAATAAAGTATCATCTGTAGCATTTTCCAATTTTTGTCTAATAATTGGTATAGCAGATGGTTCAAAATATTTTGCATTCGTTGTTAAATATAAATCTATTTTTGACTTCTCCATTTTTAATTCCCCCTTTTTTTATTATAATTTTATGATACCATATTAGCTTTTTATTTTCAACATTTTTTTACAAAATTGTATATTAATTGACTTTTCTCTATAATGCATAATTTATTCCGTCTTGCTACTACATCTTTCATATTTTCAATTAAATCATCAATTTCTTTTGGAGTTACTATCATATTATATCCTTGTGGATTTAATGCCTCTTTTATTACATCATAATTATCTTTTTCTTTTAATTTATTTAATTCATCATTTGATTTTGCATCTTCTTGTAATTTATTTATAAAAAGGTACAAAGCATCATTAACAAGAGTTGCTGTTTCTACAACCATTGGTACTCCTATTGCAATTACAGGGATTCCAAGTGTATGTTGGCTTAGTTCATTTCTTGTGTTTCCTACTCCTGCACCTGGTACAATTCCTGTATCTGCTATTTGTATTGTACTGCTTATTCTTTCTATACTTTTAGATGCCAAACTATCTATTACTATAACTAATTTAGGTTTTATATTATCTACTATTCCTTTAACAATTTCAGCAGTTTCTATTCCTGTAGTTCCTAAGACACCTGGAGCTATTGCTGTTACTGGTCTTGTATTTGGGTCTATATATTCTGGTGTATATTTTAAAAAATGTCTTGTTACATCTATATCTTTTATTACTTTTGGTCCCAATGAATCTGGTGTTACATAAGCATTTCCAAGGCCAACAATTAAAATATCATCTCTATTTTGTACATGCTTATCAAATATTTTTTTTAGTTCCTCTGTAACCACCTCAGAGGCTTTTTGTATTTCTACTTCTCCAGCAAGTTTTAATTTTTTTACATCAATAGTAACATAAACTCCAACTGGCTTTCCTATTGCGTTTGCTCCCTCTTCATTTGTTATTTTTACTGTTACTACTTTTATATCATCATTAACTGTCTTTTCTTCAGTTTCAATTCCTGGAATATCTTTTTCCATTTTATTTGCTTTTCTATAAATATCACGTCTTTCATCAGCCAAATCTGTATTAAAATTCATCATTAAAAAACCACCTTTCACTTACTATGTTTGGTAAATCAAGGTGGTTTTATACTACTTATTTTGTAAAATCTTTTTCTAATTCTTCTACTAATTCAAATCTATATTTTTGTCCTGTTATATTATCTTTTCTTGTTTGGTCAATTTCCTCTAAAAACATTTCTTCCCTTCTTATCCAAATTTTTGAATCC
This sequence comes from uncultured Clostridia bacterium, assembly GCA_944391645.1. Taxonomy (GTDB): domain Bacteria; phylum Bacillota; class Clostridia; order TANB77; family CAG-508; genus UMGS1933. Next base: position 16,223 of record CALXUH010000034.1, read on the forward strand.
TGTCTTTCATATATTGGCTTATATATTACCATTCTTTCTTTTGTTTCTGAATCTAATCCTATATTTTCTACAAAATAATAATTACCTTTAAAATGTCTATATATTTTCCCAATTTTAACTTTCTCCATATTATACTCCTTTTAATCCTATTTTGGTCTGTATGCAAACCAATTAATATTTTCTGCCCAATTTTCATCTCCCTGTTTTATTTCTGCATCGCCAGAGCTATACCATCTATTACTTCCTGCGTAAATTCTTATTTCTTTACCATTATTTATAATTATAATATCTCCTTCTTTTAGTTTTGAATAATTTGTAATTTTTTCCCAACCCTTTTTTTCTAAATATTCAAATATTTCTAATATTTCGCTATTCTGATATATATCTATTTCGTTTTTTGTATAATATCCTGATAAATATAATATATTACAAACATAATTACTTACATTATCTGCATTTTCTATTGTTTGTGCGGCTTTAAGTATTGCCTCAGGTGTACATTTTATTATAGTTTCACTATGCTCTGGAACAGTTATAGATGGATTAGATTGCCCCATTGATACATTTGAAATTCCTACTGATGTAGGTTCTGTAACATCCACTTGCTCTGTAGATATTATCGTTTCTTTTTCTATTCCTGATGTATTTATCGTTACTTGCCTTGGTGGTGTTACTGTTTTTTTTGGTGTTACTCCTGATGTCCCTACTGTTACTTGTCTTGATGTTGCTCCTGATGTATTTATTGTTACTTGCCTTGGTGATGTCACTGTTGTTCCTAATGTTACTCCTGATATAGAGGATATTTTTTCCGTTTTTAATCCTTCAATAATTTGACTTATATAATTATTATTTACATTATTGAAGTCTTCTTCTCCTTCTTGGTAAGGTGTAGTATCAAGGACATTATCTGTCATAACATATTTGGCACCCATATCTAATAAACTATCTTTTAAACTCTGTGTTTGTACGTTCCACACACAAACATCTACTCCTTGTTCTTTCAGTTTGTCAATCTTATATGTATCATATTCACTAGATAATATATTTACACACTCAACATTATTATCTTCTATTAAATCCATATTTTTGTCTGAAAGTGAATCTGTAAGATACCAAATTCTTGCATCTTTTGAATTTTCTCTAATATATGGTATGTCCGTATAATTATTTGTTTGTAAAACACAACTATCCTCCATTCCTTTTTCTTTAATAACTTCTAAGATGGCTGGTGATAAATTTGCATCAGCAGGTCCAACCCCTTTTTCATATTTTATATCAATAATCGCAGTCATACCATATTTTTTACATATATCTAGATATTCTTCGAATGATGTTACATTTTGATTGTTTTGAACTGTATTATGACTACATACTAAATTTCCATTTTCATCAAATCTAACATCCGCCTCGCATCCCCAAAATCCATTTTCACCTGCTAATATAAATCCCTCAGCACAGTTATCACCTATATTTCCTACTCTATACCCCCTATGAGCAATAGTGCTATTATTTTTAGGCAGAATATTTCTAAATTTCTCAAATATTTCGGGCTGTTCTTCTAGCATTTCAAATAATGCCTTTAGTGCATTAATTGCTGAAAAGTTATTTCCCTCTGCCCTAGCCCAAGAAAGAGCCTGTGCATTTAATATATTTTTCACATCATCAATTTCTGTAACACATTCTCTTATTTCTCCAGGAATGCTAGCCACCATTCCTGCTAATGTAAATCCACTTGGAGAGCTAATTCCCGATGCTATATCTGCTGCTGACTCTATAGTTGTTTTTGCTGAATATAATTTTGTTACAACGTTTAATGCTAATCCATTATAATCACACCATGCTACTGCCATAAAAACACCTCACCTATTTTAACCTTGCGACTTGAATTTGTAAGTTAGCTAATCTGGTTTTTGTAATGTAATATCTAAATTTAAATCATATATTTCTTAATCTATTGTTGTTATTATATTATATAATTTATTTTTTATATTTGCAATACTACTATCTATATTCTCTTATCTATATTCTCTTATCTATATCATTATTTACAATGTCTGTTATCTATCTCTTATAATAAGTTGGAAGCATAAAATGTTAAATATTAATTTTCTTACCAAATTTATTATTTACTTGTTTTTTTAATCTTATATTTTTTTCATCCTCTAATTTTGGGTCTTGATTAATTATTTTAATTGCTACACTTTGTATCGATTTTAATGTTTCTATATCATCAAATAGATTAGCTATTTTAAATTCAGGAAGTCCATGTTGTTTTGTCCCAAAAAATTCACCAGAACCACGTAACTCTAAATCTTTTTCTGATATAATAAATCCATCATTTGTTTTTGTCATTATTTCCATTCTTTTCTTTACTATATCACTTTTCCCTTTATACTTTAATATACAATATGATTTATATTTTCCTCTTCCAACTCTTCCTCTTAATTGGTGAAGTGTCGCCAGTCCAAATCTTTCTGCATTTTCTATTACCATAATATTTGCATTTGGTACATCTACACCAACTTCTATTACAGTTGTAGAAATTAATATATCAATTTCCCCATTTTTAAATTTTTCCATTATAGTATCTTTTTCTACTGGTTTTAATTTTCCATGTATATATTCTACTTTATACTCTCTAAATACTTTGTCTTTATATTTTTGGGTAAGATCCAAAACAGATTTTGCTTCTATTTCTTCATTTTCTTCCACTAAAGGACATACTATATAGCATTGTCTGCCTTCTTTTATTTGAATTTTTATAAAATTATTAACCCTGTCTTCCATTTTTTGTGATACCGCATAAGTATCAATTTTTTGCCTGTTTGGTGGGAGTTCATTTATAATAGATATATCTAAATCTCCATATAAAATTAATGCTAGTGTTCTTGGAATTGGTGTTGCTGTCATAACAACAACATCTGGATTAATACCCTTACTACTAATTTTTGCTCTTTGCCTTACTCCAAACCTATGTTGCTCATCTGTAACAACTAAACCTAAATTTTTAAATTCCACATTGTCCTCTAATAATGCATGTGTTCCAATTAATATATCTATTTGCCCAGTTTTTAATCTATCTAATATGTCCTGCTTTTGTTTTTTACTTATTCCACTAATTAATAATTCACAATTTATATTAAACTTTTCTAGAATTTTTTTAAAGTTTTCCAAATGTTGTTTAGCAAGTATTGCAGTTGGAGCCATTATTGCGACCTGGTATCCAGATTTAACTGCCTTATAGCTTGCTATAATAGAAACTACTGTTTTACCACATCCAACATCACCTTGTAACAATCTGTTCATTGGTTTTGTGTTTTCCATATCTTTATCAATTTCTTCTAACACTCTAATTTGTGCATTAGTTAATTTAAATGGCAACCCGATTTATTGCATCAGACATATGTACATTTTTACTAAATGCTATTCCTTTTTCATCTACCATATAACTATTCTTTAAATTTAATAAAGCTAATTGCAAAATCAATAATTCCTCAAATACTAATCTCTTTCTAGCTTTACTATATTCCTCAAAATTTTCTGGAAAATGAATATTTTTTATTGCTCTATTAATGTCAATTAAATTATATTCTTTTAATAAATCATCTGGTAAAGTTTCTTCTAGATTTCCATATACATATTTTATTCCATTATCTACTATTTTTTTTAGAACATTTTGAGATATCTCATGAATACTTGAATATATTGGTATTATCTTACCAGTATTATTTGAATTTTCCGCTTCTTCAAATATTGGTGAATTCATTTCTATTTTACTAACATTTCGTTTTACTTTTCCAAAAAACTTATATTTATTACCTAATTTAAATTTTGTTTTTAAATATGACATATTAAACCAAGTTATTTCACAAGTTGCAGTTTCATCCCTTACTATTAACTTATATATTGTCATGTTTTTTCTAATTCTTATTTCAGATAATTTTGATACACATACTGCTTCTATTAGGCACTCTTCTCCATGTGCAACCTCGCTTATTTTTTTTGCTTTACTTCTATCTTCATATGCTCTTGGATAATATGTAATTAAATCTTCTAATGTAAATATGCCTATTTTATTTAAACTTTTTACTCTTTCTGGTCCAACTCCTTTTATGTATTTGACATCTTTTAATAAATCAATCAATATTTTTACTTTCTCCCTTCAATATTTTTTAGTTTGTACTCTAAACCTGTATTTCTTTTTTTCACATCTACATTGTTTATCATAAATTTTATTATATCTTTATTGCCAATTAGCACAAGTAGTTTTTTGGCTCTTGTCATACCAGTATATAGTAAATTTCTAGTAAGTAGCATAGGTGATGCTTGTGGTATACACATTATTACTACATCAAATTCACTACCTTGTGATTTATGTATTGTTATACTATAACTATGTTCTATTTGTTCTAACTCATTATATTCATACCATGCTTTTTTCCCATCATCAAAATTAATTTTTAAAGCTTTTGCATTTTCATCTATATATTCTATTTTGCCCATCTCTCCATTAAATATCCCACTACCAGTTTGTCCATCATCTTTTTCCCAAAATATATCATAATTATTTTTTATTTGCATAACTTTATCATTTATTCTAAATATTGTTTCCCCATACTTTTTCTCCTCTTTTTGCTCCCCATTTAAAACATTTTGTAATAATCTATTTAATTCTTTTGTTCCAAATGAGCCCTTTTTAGTTGGAGTTAATACTTGTATGTTTTCATAAAAATCATAATTCCCATATTTTTTTAATCTTCCAGCACATAATGAAACAATATCTGTTAACATTTTCTCTTTATTTGTTTCGTTTATAAAGAAAAAGTCACTAATATTACCCTTTTTTGAGTCATCACTAAAAAAATCTTCCCCATTATTTACCTTATGTGCATTTGTTATAATTTTACTTTTAGCAGCTTGTCTAAATATTTCATTTAATTCTATTGTAATTACCTTACCTGAATTAATTATATCTTTTAAAACATTTCCTGCTCCTACAGATGCTAATTGATTTACATCCCCAACTAATATTAGTTTTGTTCCTAAGTAAATTCCTTTTAAAATATAATTCATTAAAAAAGTATCTACCATAGACATTTCATCTATTATGACTACATCTGCATCTATTGGTGCAATTGGATAATCTAGTTTTTCTATATCTAAAGTTTCCTCTGTTTTACCTATTTCTAATAGCCTATGTATTGTACTTGCCTCTTCATTTGTTGCTTCACTCATTCTTTTGGCTGCTCTTCCTGTTGGAGCACAAAGAATTACTTTCTTTTTTTCATGTTTTTTATATAGGTCTATAATAAATTTAATTATTGTTGTTTTTCCTGTACCCGGTCCTCCAGTTATAATACAAACATTATTTTTATTAACCGTATTTATTGCCTCTTTTTGTTTTTTAGATAAAATAATATTTGATTCTTCCTCTATTTCTTGTAATTTATTTTTAAAATTTTTTATTTGCTTCATATTTTCAAAATTATTTAATGCTATTAATTTATCTGCTATAAATTTTTCAGCAAAATAATATGTATTAAGGTATATAAATGTTTCTTCTTCTCTTTGTTCTAATATAATTTTTTGTTGTACATTTAAATTTATTAATGCTTCTTCTATATCTATTTCTCGAATTTTTAAAAGTTCTTTTACAAATTTTTTTAAATTTTCTTTAATAACACATGTATGTCCATTATTAGATGATAATGTAAGACTATATTTTATTGCACTTTCTATTCTTTTTTCATCATTTCTATTTACTCCTAAATCCATTGCCATCTTGTCTATTTTATTAAAATCTACACCATATGTAATGTCTAATAATATATAAGGATTTTGTTCAATTTGTGCAACTGCATCTTTTCCAAGCATTTCATAAACTTTTTTACTGTTTTGTGCGCCTATTCCAAATTTTTCTAAAAAACCAACAATCTGCCACAATTCCCATTTTTCTACAAATTCTTCTGCAATTTCAATTGCTCTGGTCTTTGTTATTCCTTTTATACTAGCAAGCTTTTCTGGTTCTGTTTTTATAATAGTAATTGTTTCTTCCCCAAATTTATCTACAATTTTTTTTGCAGTAGTAAGACCAATCCCTTTTATTGCTCCACTTGCTAAATAATTTGTAAGTGCCTCTATTGTTTGTGGCATTATTTTTTCAAATGTTTCTATTTTAAATTGCTCTCCATAATCTTGATGATTTACAAATCTTCCCAATAGTTTAAGGCTATCTCCTTTATTAATAAAAGGTAAATAGCCTACTACTGTTGTTATTTCATTTTCCATTGTAAATTCTGCTACAGTATAACAATTTATTTCATTTTGATATATTATTTCTGTTATTTGTCCAACAATTTCCAAAACTTTCTCCTTAATGCTTTTATTTATATAATATATCACAAAAAATAAGACAAGTAAATTATATTTAAAAAATAATACATTGTCTAATAATTATTTAATATCTTCTATACTATCTATTATCTCCTTACATTTTTTCCAATTAATTATTTTCATACTTGTATATTCTTCTTGCAATTTTCTTAAAATATCTATTGTTTTATCACTAGAATTTAAGTCTGTTACTAAAATATTTTTTATATACTCTTCTTTACCATAAACTAGCCTGAAAAATACTGACCTAATATATGTTTCTACGTTGTTTTCTTGATTTTTACAAGCTATAATTAAATAAATTCCTTCATTTTTTAGATTTGTAATTGAACATATGTAATAAATATTTCTTATTATTTCAATTAAACCATATATGGCACAGGTCCATAATATTAAGTTTAAAATAAAATCAACCATATTGCCTCCCAAAAGTATAATATGATTGATTTTATTATATTGTTACATTTTTATTATTTTTTCCCATGGCAAATATTCTTTTCCAAAATGTCCATAATTCGTTGTTTTTACATATATCGGTTTTTTTAAATCTAAATAATTTATTATTTGGTTAGGTCTTAAATCAAATTTTTGTTTTATTTTATCTATTATTTCTTCTTCTGGAATTGTATTTGTTCCAAAAGTTTCTATATTCATAGATAATGGTTCTTCTTTTCCTATTGCATAAGAAACTTGAATTTCACATTTTTTTGCATATCCATTTGCTACAACATTTTTTGCTATATGCCTTAGCATATATGCAGCTGACCTATCTACCTTACTTGCATCTTTACCAGAAAATGCTCCTCCGCCATGACGACTATATCCTCCATAAGTATCTACAATTATTTTTCTTCCTGTAAGTCCTGTATCTCCTAATGGACCACCTATAACAAATCTTCCTGTTGGATTTATATATATTTTTGTTTTGTTATCTATGTATTTTTTTTCAATTACATATTTTATAACTTTATTTATAATTTCATCCTTCATTTTATTTAAATCAATATTTTCTATATGTTCACTTGAAATTAATACAGTATCAATCCTTTTTGGAATGTTATCTTCATACTCTACAGTAACTTGTGTTTTTCCATCTGGTCTTAGTCCTTCTATAATTTTTTCTTTTCTTACTACTTCTAGCCTTTTTGCTAATTTATGTGCTATTTCAATTGCAAATGGCATATAATTTTTAGTTTCATCACAAGCATAACCAAACATTATTCCTTGGTCTCCAGCACCTCCGCAATCCACACCCATAGCAATATCTGTGCTTTGTTTTGTAATATTTGTTATTATTTTACATGTTTTATAATCTATATCTGTATTTGAATTGTCATAACCTATTTCCTTTAAAACATCTCTTGCAATTTTTTCTATATCAATTTTTGCATTAGTTGTAATTTGTCCAGCTATTACAATTAAGTCTTTTGATGCAAATGTTTCTACTGCGACTCTTGAATTTTCATCTTGTTTTATACATTCATCTAAGATTGTATCTGAAATTAAATCACATACTTTATCTGGATGGCCTTGTGTTACACTTTCTGATGTAAATAAATATTTTTTCATTAAATTACCTCACTTTACTTTAAAACTATATCTATTTTTCCCTAAATTATTATTTTTTACTAATATAATAAATGCTTTATATAAAATATATTTATTTTGAACTTTTGTCAACTATTTTTATATAAATTTTATGTATAAATCATAATCTTTTTTGTTTTTGAATACAAATTCTCAAAAAAGTTTATTTCAGGGGAAGAAAAGATTTTAGATTTTGCATTTTATGTTAATTTATGTTATACTATATTTGTTGTTCGTTGGTACAGCGAATTATAATAAATGTACTAAGTTAAAAATTGTTGCTGGAAATCTAGTAACCATCTGAAAAACTAGGAGGAATATTTATGGCAAACAACATCATTGTTACTGCATCCAACATGTCCGAACTGACTCACAAAGCCTTTATGGATTGTCTTTTCAAAAAAGGTGAGGACTCTACCAACTTGGTGAAGGTAGAGGGTATTACCCGTATGTTTGGACTTCACCCACAGCGTTTGGAAGAGAAGCGGGAACTCATAACTGCTCTCCTTGCTGAACTACCAGCAGAGTTCAAGGAAGGCTGGTCTTTTCTGAATCTTTGCACCACGAAGGACGGCAAACAGTGGACAGGTCTTCATCGTGTTTGTGAACAGCTGGTTGTTATGGCAATTGGCTTGGGGCTCATGGAATACTGCTTTCCAAGAGAGTTGTGGATGATACTTCCTGGCGGAGTTCCGTATGTTATAATTAAATAAGAAACTCCCTAAAAAATCCCCCATAATGGAATCTACTAAAAATGTAGAGTTCATTATGGGGTTCTTATTTATCTATATCAAATGTTTTCTGATTAATAATGTCTAAAAATTTTCTAGCCACCCATTTCCCTATAATAAACATTTTTCACCTACTCATATAATATAAAGTAATTTATTGCAAAAATTATGTAAAAATGCTATACTATAATCGTTTAATTTTTTTATCCTGTTTTACAGGTTGATATATAGGCAGTTATTATAAAATAATTATTTTAAGGAGGACTCAAAAATGAAAAACTTAATCGAAAACTTATTAGACAACTGGGCTGGTGGTTTGATTTATCTTATTACAGATGACCTCATTTCCTTTTACACATTTTTCACAGTCATCTTGGCTGAATGCTCTTATCTTTGGGCATTCTATGAATTTGAGATTGCTTCTCCGATTACATTTATCCTATTAGGCTACATTCTCAATGTTATTGTGTTTGCTCGCCTTAAGGGTAACGCAGAAGGTACAAAACTTGAGAAAGCTTTTTCAACCCTTTATGTAGCCGTTTTTGTTACATTTTTTATACTTGGATGTTGCTTTAATTGGGCTATAATCATTATAGCTACTGCAATTTCTTTTGGGGTTACAGCACTTTGGATAGTGATAAGGAAATACCCATTATTTGACAATCGCATTTTCTGGATATTAACACAAATTATAGTAATTGGAACACCTTTTGTTGCTTTTGTAATTTTCTATACTAAGATTCCATTTTTACCCACAGCACTAAAGGTTATTATTCCTGTGTTATATTTAATCTTCTCTCCTCTTATTGCATATTTTGAAGATGATACAGCAGCTTCTAATATCTTTGAATTAGCATATGATATAACTTGGAGTAAAGAATATGAAGAATGTTGTGAAAAATTCAAAATGCTGGAAGAAGATGTAAATAACCAAGAAATGTGATATAATACTTTCGATTAACAAAAAGGGAAAGCACTCTGCTTTCCCTTTTTGCTTTCTTTTATAAAAAAGACCTTTCAGTTTCAAATAACTTAGTTATTATGCGTTCTTTTACATAATTTATTATTTTTTTCAAATGCTTTCATCTCCATTTGTATGATAAATATGTAAAAAAATAACACTAACTTTTAAATGATATATAATCAATACTGTTTTATTGCGTTCAAACAAATATGTCATTGGTGGAGATGGAGGGAGTTGAACCCTCGTCCAATAATTTTTCCACACAAACTTCTACGAGTGTAGTTTGTTATTATCTTTTCCCTTAGTTCTTTGCAAACAAACACGCTTAGAACCTTGGTAGCCTTTTATTTACCCGTTATTTTCAAGGCAAAAATAACTTTGTTTCCTACTTTAATTTGCGCCTTATTAGTACCAGTAGGCCTTACTTATAAGACGACGTTACTTTTATTAAGCAGCGTATGCTAATTGATTATCAGCGTTTAATTTTATTTCGCTTTTTTTAAGTGGCCGAAGCGACCATCCACTACTCGCTATCTGCATTTCTAAATTACTGTCGAAACCCATTACATCCCCATAATTTCTACTTATATATTATACTATCATTTTTAAATTTATACAACTATTTTTTTATTATCTCTTGCATATTTTTTTATTATATGTTAATATATTTTAGTAGTTTTTAGGGGTATAGTGTTAATGGTAGCACATCGGTCTCCAAAACCGCCTGTGAGGGTTCGAATCCTTCTACCCCTGCCAATATTAAAGCCTAATATTAATATTAGGCTTTATTTTTATAGCTATTAGTTTTTATCATTTTTTTCCTCTGTTTTCTCATAATATTTTATGCCCATTTTATAGCTTTTTTTTATTTGTTCTAGATTTTCTTTTATTAATTGCTTATTTTTATTTTTTAAATTATTGTTAATCAATTTAAAACCTCCTATAGAATGTAATAATATTATTATGCGAACTTTTTCATTTTTTATTAGGAGTTTTAAATTAATTATACCCTTATTATTCTGTTCTTAATGCTATTACAGGATCTTTTTTGCTTGCAAGTTTTGCTGGTATTAATCCACCTAATCTTGTTAAAATAATACTAATAAATACCAAAATAACTCCTGCCACAAATGGAACTCTTGTTACTACTTCTATTCCTGTTATTGCAAAAAGAATCTTATTAATTGGAATTGTTAATAATACCGTTATTCCTATTCCTAAAAGTCCTGCTATTAGTCCTACTATTAAGGTCTCTGCATTAAATATTCTAGAAACATCTTTTTTAGATACACCAATCGCTCTTAATATTCCTATTTCTTTTGTTCTTTCAAGTACAGAAATGTAAGTTATAATACCTATCATAATAGAAGATACAATTAATGATATTGCCACAAATGCTATTAACACATAACTTATTATATCTATAATTTGGCTTACCGATGATATCATTGTTCCAACTATATCCGAATAAGTAATTGTATTTTCTTCATTTCCTTCTTCAGTTTGTTTTTGATTATATTCTTCTATTGCAAGTTCGATTGCTTCTTTTGTATCAAAATCTTTAGGATAAATATTAATACTAGTTGGGCTATCTAAATCTATTGCTCCTAGTTTTTCCATATTGGTTTCATAACTTGAATTTGCATTTTCAGAATATGCCTTCATTAAATCAGCAAGTTCTTCTGTACTTAAAGTGCTTAATTGCATTTGTTGCTCTGGTGTTAGAGAATCTATAGTAAATGTATTATTGGTTCCTTCTTCTGGGAATTTTAACCCAGAGAATACATTTATATTTGGGTTTGCAATTTGTTCTTTTACAATCTCTGATTCATTGGATTTATTTATTACATATTCTTTTAATTCTTTAGTATATCCTATTCCACCCTCCATACCACTTGCAACTGTTTGCTCATTTTTTCTTATAATTCCAACAACTTTTATTTCATCAGCATTTGCTATTTTTTCTTTCATATATTCTTCATCATCAGATTTATCTATCCAAACTCCATTTTCTTTATTATAATAATCTGAATTCAATATTAATTTATAACTTAATCCTAACAACTCATCATAAGTATATGATGTTTCTTCTCCTTTTTCAATTATTTCACCATTTTGAATTTTATTCATTTGTTCTGTTAATTCCTTTTGGTCTTTTAATCCTAATGAATATAAAACATAATCGCTTATTTCATTGTCTTCTCCTACTATTAAAACAACTTCATTATAATTTTGTGGCCAACTACCCGCTAATAAATCATATTGTGATTTTAACAATTCATCATTATCAAGCATTTCTGTCCATACATTTAATTGGCTGGACATTCCCATTGATGATGAACCAAATATAGATAATGTGCTAGAGTTATCTATGGTAAACATATTTCCTAATCCGATTGAATCCATTACTGTGCTTGGATTAACCTTAACAATACCATTTTCTGTATTACCACTATATAAATTTATATCTAAATTATAACTATATTGTATTGCATTACTATTATTTTTTATTGCATTATCTGTTTCTTCAATGTATTTTTTAAATTCTTTTAAGTTGTTAGTTTCAACTTTGCTTGATAGTACAGACATCATTTGATTCATTATATTAACTGAATATACTTTTCCATCTTCCCTTTCTTCATTTTTTTCCATTTCTCCCATCATAGCTTCCATCATACTACCCATATCTACTGTTGATTCTTCTATTGTTAAAGGATACGAAGACAAAGTATCTTCCTCTATTTTATCAATATAATCCTGTACTCCTGTTGATATAGCAAGTATTAAGGCTATTCCTATAATACCAATACTTCCTGCAAAACCTGTTAATATGGTTCTTCCCTTTTTAGTTAATAAATTATTTAGACTTAATCTAAATGCTGTAAAAAATTTCATTGAAGTTTTTCTAAATTTCTCTTCTTGCTTTTTATTTTCTTCTAGAGCATCAACAGGATTTGAATCATCTGTTATTTTTCCATCTAAAATTTTTATTATTCTATTAGAATATTTTTCAGCAAGATCTGAATTGTGTGTAACCATAATTATTAATCTATCTTTAGATATTTTCTTTAATATTTCCATTACCTGTGTACTTGTTTTTGTATCTAATGCTCCTGTTGGTTCATCAGCTAAAATTATATCTGGATTATTTATTAGAGCCCTTGCAATTGCGACTCTTTGCATCTGTCCACCAGATAGCTGATTTGGTTTTTTATTTATTTGGTCTTTAAGTCCAACTTCCTCTAATGCTTTTATTGCTCTTTGTCTTCTTTCATGTTTTGTAACACCTGAAATAGTTAATGCAAGTTCTACATTAGACAAAACAGTTTGATGACTTATTAAATTATAATTTTGAAATATAAAACCTATAGAATAATTTCTATAAGCATCCCAATCTTTGTCTTTAAATTCCTTCGTAGACTTTCCATTTATAATTAAATCTCCACTAGTATATCTATCTAATCCACCGATTATATTTAGTAAAGTTGTTTTTCCACAGCCACTTTGACCTAATATTGAAACAAATTCTGAATCTCTAAACTTTAGGTTAATTCCTTTTAGAGCCTCTACCTGTTCGTTACTTGTAATATATGTCTTTGTTATATTTTTTAATTCCAACATTATAGTTTCCTCCTTATAAAAATATAAACACATCAATCAAATTTATTCATTATGGAATTATATCATACATTAATTTAAAAATAAATATTATAAAATAAAATACTCCCTAATTAATTTTTATTACTGGGAGTATATTTTGTAAATTTTATATTTGCAAATTAAATAAGGATTTTATATTCCAATTTGTGCCAGTTTTTGAATCCATTAGAATTATTCCTTTTTCATCTAAGTCATTTCTTATTTTATCTGCCAACTCGTAATTTTTTTCTTCCTTTGCTTTTGTTCTTCTTTTTACTTGTTCTTCAATAAAATCTTCATCTAAATCTAATTTTTTTAAATATTTTTTCTTTAGTTCATGTACAAATATTTTTGGTTCCTGATTAAATAAGCCCAATACTCCATAAGCTTCCCTAATTTTATTAAGTATATTTTGTAAAGTATTTGCATTTTCTACAATTGTATCTTGTTTTGTTTGTTTCATTATATTATTTACATATTTAAATATACTATGTAAATTTGCTAATGCTCCAGCTGTATTAAAATCATCATCCATATATTTTATAAAATCTGGAATAATATCTTCAGATATATCATCTTTTCTTATACTAGTAATATTTTCGTTTTTATTATTTTTTATATATTCAAGCATATTTCCTATAGAATTATAAAAATAATACATATGGTTTTCCGCTAGATTAAAGTCATTATCTAGTAAATCTATATCTGATGTATAATGCTTAGAAAACATTACATATTTTATTACTTCGTAATTATATTTTTCTAATGCATCTCTAATTGTTAATGAATTTCCTAGAGATTTACTCATTTTTTCTCCATTTATCTTAATTAAGCCACAGTGTGACCAGTATTTTGCTAATGTTTTTCCTGTTAAACTTTCACTTTGAGCAATTTCATTTTCATGATGTGGAAATATCAAATCTTTGCCACCACCATGGATATCTATTGTTTCTCCTAAATTATTTAAAATCATTGCTGAACATTCTATATGCCAGCCTGGTCGTCCTTGTCCCCATGGAGAATCCCATGATATTTCTCCTGGTTTTGCTGATTTCCATAGTGCAAAATCTATAGGATCTCTTTTCCAAGGTTCAATTTCTATACGAACTCCATTCTTCATATCATCAACATTTCTATTAGATAATTTTCCATAACTTGGAAAGCTTCTAACATCAAAATAAACATCCCCGTTTTCTGCTACATAAGCATGACCTTTATTTATAAGTTCTTGCACAAAATCTATAATGTTTTGTATGTTTTCAGATGCTTTTGCAAACACATCTGCCTTACTTACATGTAGATTTTCCATATCTATTTCAGTTTCTTTTATTTGTTCTTTTGAAAAATCTAATGCATTTTTTCCTAATTCATTTGCTCTTTTTATTATTTTATCGTCTACATCTGTATAATTACGTACATATCTTACATTATATCCTCTATACCTTAAATAATCTGCAATCATTGAATATACAATTGCTTGTCTAGCATGACCTATATGGCTTAAATCATATACTGTAATTCCACAAGCATACATTTTTACATTTTTTCCATCTGCTGGAATAAATTCTTCTTTTTGTCTGGTCATAGAATTATATATTTTCATTTTTTCCCTCCTATTTAGTTATTCTTTTTGCACTTAATAAAATTTATTCTTATATTACTTAAATATTCTAAATTTTTATCTTAAAAATCCTTGTATTATTTGTTCCTCTGCCTGTTTTTCGTTTAGTCCCAAAGTCATAAGTTTTGTTATTTGTTCTCCAGCAATTTTTCCAATTGCTGCTTCATGAACTAGATTTGCTTCTACATTGTTTGCTATTATCTCTGGAATTGCAATTACCCTTGCTTTATCTTTTATAATTGCATCACATTCTACATGTCCAAAACATACTGTATTTCCAACTACATTTGATTTAAACTCTTGTACTGAATTTTCTGTTGCAACTGACCTTGATGTTACATGTGTACTTGCATTTTCTCCATTTAGTTCAACATCAAAAATAGTTTTTGCTATTTGAGTTCCATGTGTCATAATTTTTTCAGAAATAACTAAATTTGTGTTACTTTCTAAAATGCCTTTTGTTTCTCTTATAGTAGAATCTACTCCTTTTAATTGTATTGATTCCATTTCTAAATAACTACCTTTTTTTAAGGTTATTTCTGTTATTGGATTTAATATTTTTTTACCTGTTCCTGCCCCTTCACCATAATGCTTTTCTATATATTTAACTCTAGCGCCTTCTTCTAAAAAGAATCTATGTATTCCATCGTGTTTAGAATCTTTATGATGGTCATTGTGTATTCCACAGCCTGCAATTATTACTACATCAGCATTTTTACCTATATAAAAATCGTTATATACTACATCATTTAAACCACTTTCAGTAATTATAACAGGTATATGAATAAATTCAAATTTTGTATTTTCTTTTACATATACATCAATTCCAGATTTATCTTTTTTTGTTACTATACTTACATTTTCAGTAACTTGTCTTTCTATTCCATATCCATTTTTTCTAATATTATATGCACCCTTAGGAGTTTCATCAATATTAGCTATTTCTTTTAATAACACCTTATCTATTTTATCCATTGCCATTTCCTCCTAATCTACAACATCCTATCTTTTCTTTTTTTAAAATGGCTTCTAGCATATTTTCTTTTTCTCCTTGTTGTTCTATTTTTCCATTATTTAATAATATTATTTCGTCTGCAATATTTAAAATTTTTTCTTGGTGAGAAATAATTAAAATTGTACCTTTTACAATATTTCTCATTTCTTCAAAAACTTTAATTAAATTATTAAAACTCCATAAATCAATTCCAGCTTCTGGTTCATCAAATATTGTTAATTTTGTTTTTCTTACAGCTACAGTTGCAATTTCTATTCTTTTTAATTCTCCTCCTGATAAGGAAGCATTTATTTCTCTATCTACATATTCTTTCGCACATAATCCAACTTTTGATAATATATCACATGCGTCTTTTCTTGTAATCTCTTTTCCAGAAGATAATTTTAATAAATCATATACTGTTATTCCTTTAAATTTAATTGGTTGTTGAAATGCGAAACTAATTCCTTCATTTGCTCTTTTATCTATACTCTCACCTGAAATATCTTTCCCATTAAATAAAACTTGTCCAATATCTTGTTTTTCAATACCCATAATTATTTTAGCAAGTGTCGATTTTCCAGAGCCATTTGGTCCAGTAATTACAATAAATTTATCATCACCTAATTTTAAATTTACATTATTTAATATTTCTTTTCCATCTCTTTTAAAACATATATTTTTTAATTCTAACATAAAATTCCTTCCTAAAAGTAAAATTTTCCTTAAATATAATAACATTTTTTTAAAGAAAAATCAATATAATTACATCTTTATCATTCATAATTTGTTTTCTACAATTTATAATTATTAAACAATATATTTTTTTAAAATTTATATGGACATTTTTCTGCTTTTAATGTATTATTAATGTATAATTTTTAGGAGGCTATATATGAAAAACATTTTTAAAATTTTTTTAGTTATTATTTTATTATTTGTTTTTTCTTTTTCTTATGTTTATGCTTCAAATAATGCAACAAATCCTACTCCAACAGTAACACACACGTCATCTAGTGATTCAAACTCATCTCTAACTGTGTCTGATATTATTAGTATTTTACTAATTGCTGTTTGTATTGTTTTAATTTTTCTAGGTGCTGCAATTTTAATTAGGTTTAGCTAATCTTATAAATCTGTTAACTATTTTTTGTTAACAGATTTTTTATGTATATTTTTTTATAAATTTATAAATAATATTAATAAATTTATTTTTAGGAGGTTTTTATATGCTAAAAAAGAGTTTACTTATATTATTTATAATATTTTGTATTCTATGCATTTCTAATATATGTTTTGCAAACGATATGGCAAGCGATATGAAAGATGCTGTTAATTCTGCTTCTAGCACACTTATTGATGGCACAAAGAATTTAGCCGCTGATGTTAGAAATGGTGTTGGAAATGTTGAAAATGGTATTGAAGGTGCATTAACTATGGATAATATGAATACTACTAATATGCAAACTACATCAAACGATTATACTGCAACAAGAACTTCAAGTACAACAAATGCTACTGGAATGAATACATCTACTATGTGGGTTTGGATGATAGTTGCTATTGCTGCAATTGGTATAGTTGGTCTTGTATGGTTCTATGCTTCTCAACATAGAGTTAATTAGTTATATACTTTTAAAAATAAATATGGTATAATATACCATATTTATTTTTAAAAGTTATTAGAAAGGACTAATTAATATGAATAAAATAATTGCAAAAAATCCCACAGCAAGACATAATTACACTATTGAGGATATTATTGAAACTGGTATTGTTTTATCTGGTACTGAAATAAAATCTATTAGAAAAGGCAAAGTTAATTTAAAAGATAGTTACGCAGGAATTAAAAACGGCGAACTTTATATATATAATTTACATATCAGTCCATACGAATTTGGTAACATATATAATAAAGATCCTTTAAGAGATCGAAAATTATTAGTTACGCGTTCTCAAATAAATAAGTTATTTGGATTAATTAAGCAGAAAGGTTATTCCTTAGTTCCAATTTCATTATATTTTAAAGGAAATTTTGTTAAAGTAGAACTTGGTATTGGTAAAGGCAAGAAGCTTTATGACAAACGCCGAGACATTGCAAAAAAAGATGCCGAAAGAAGAATGTTACAACATATAGATAAATAGAAAAGTCCCATTTTTATGGGACTTTAATTTATGCTTTTCCACTTGAGCAAAATATATTTTTCATTTTAAATTCAACAATCTCTTGTATTTTTTCTCTTGCTGGCAATAAATACTTTCTTGGATCAAAAACTTCTGGGTTCTCCGCAAATACCTTTCTTATACTAGATGTCATTGCAAGTCTTAAATCTGTATCTACATTTATCTTAGATACTCCTAATTTACTTGCTTCATT
>CALXUH010000035.1 GCA_944391645.1 uncultured Clostridia bacterium
AAAACCTGAATTATTAGCTCCTGTTGGTTCATTCGAAAAAGCAAAAACAGCATTTAAATATGGTGCAGATGCAATTTATGTAGGAACATCAAATTTATCGCTAAGAACTAGAGTAGATATGAACGATATTGAACTTACAAAAATTATAGAATATGCACATAGTATTAATAAAAAGGTATATGTTGCATTAAATATTTATGCTAGAGATAATATGTATGATGAAATAAAAAAACAGGTAAAAATATTGGATAAAATAAAAGCAGATGCGGTAATTGTTTCTGATGGTGGAATAGTTGATATTGTAAAGGAATTTGCACCTAATGTAGAAATACATATTAGTACTCAAGCTAATACAGTAAGCTACCATACTTGTAAGTTTTGGTATAATAATGGAGCAAAACGAATAATTTTAGCAAGAGAACTTAATAAAGAAGAAATTCAAAATATTATGTTAAATAAACCAAAAGATTTAGAAATAGAAATGTTTGTACATGGTGCAATATGTTATGGATATTCTGGAAGATGTCATTTAAGTGATTTCTTGGCGGGAAGAGGAGCAAACCTAGGTGACTGTGCACAAAGTTGCAGATGGGCCTATAATTTATATTTGGAAGAAAAAAATAATCCAGGTCTTATGATGCCAGTAGAACAAGATGAACATGGAACATATATATTATCATCTAAGGATATGTGTTTAATAAAAGAAATACCAGATATAATTAATATGGGAATAGACAGTTTAAAAATTGAGGGAAGATTAAAAACAGAATATTATCTTGCAACAGTTATAAATGTTTATAGACATGCAATTGACGAATGTATGGAAAATATTCAAGACTACGATTACACAAAATATTTAAAAGAATTAGAAAAAATAAAAACAAGGGGTCTCACAACATTCTATTTCAATGATAAACAAAATAGAGATTTCCAAGAGTATGAAGGAAAACAGTATAATCCAAATTTTGAATTTGGTGGTAAGGTTTTAAATTTAGAAGAAGAGAAGAGCATTGTAGAAATAAGAAATAGATTAAATGTTGGAGACAAATTAGAATTAATTATACCAAATAAATTGGAACCTATTATATTTAATATTGATAAATTATGGGATTATGATACTGATGAAGAAATTGATCATGTTAATCCAGGTAAAGAAGGCCAAAAAGTAAAAATGGTATTACCAAAAGAAGCAGAAAAAGGAATGATAATTAGAAGACAAAAAATATAAGAATGAAAGATGTATATAAAAATACATCTTTTATTGCATTTTACCCGATTTATATTGCAAAAAAATATATTTATATATTATAATTATATAGATAAATAGAAGAAAGAGGAATTATTATGGATGACAATTTATTATGGCCTCAAATCCAAAATGAAGAAGAGGAATGTGCAGAGGTATCATTAAGACCTAAATTGTTAAAAGAATATATTGGACAAACTAAAGTAAAAGAAAATATGAAAATATATATAGAAGCTGCAAAGAAAAGAAACGAGGCCTTAGACCATGTTTTACTTTATGGACCACCTGGGTTAGGTAAGACAACACTTGCTAACATAATAGCAAATGAAATGAAATCAAATATAAAAATCACATCTGGACCAAAAAAAAAAAAACCAGGAGATTTAGCATCTCTACTTACAGGGCTTCAAACAAATGATGTATTGTTTATAGATGAAATACATAGATTAAATAGAAATGTAGAGGAAATTTTGTATCCTGCTTTAGAAGATTATAGTTTAGACATAATTATTGGAAAGGGAACAGAAGCAAAATCAATTAGGATTGATTTACCACATTTTACATTAATTGGTGCAACAACAAGGGCAGGACTATTAACTAATCCACTTCGTGATAGATTTGGAATAGTCCAAAGATTAGAATTATATAATGAAAAACAACTTGATACTATAATAAATAGATCTGCAAAAATTTTAAATATAAAAATTGAAGATAGTGGAAGTTATGAAATTGCCAAAAGATCAAGAGGAACTCCTAGAATTGCCAATAGATTATTAAAAAGAGTAAGAGATTATGCATGTATATTAGGAAACCGGAATAATTACAAACGAAATTGCAAAAATAGCATTAAATAAATTAGAAATAGATGATTTAGGATTAGATAATATAGATAGAAAAATTTTAGAAACTATAATTTATAATTATTCTCGGTGGACCCGTTGGAATAGATACTTTATCATTAACAATCGGCGAAGAGGCAGAAACAATTGAAGATGTTTACGAACCGTATTTAATGCAAATGGGGTTTATAGCAAGAACTCCTAGGGGAAGAATCGCAACACCAATAGCATACAAACACTTAGGAATTGAAAAAATGGAGGATTAATATGAAAAAAATTACAATAATAGTACCATCATACAATGAGGAAGAAGCATTACCACATTTATATGAAAGACTAAATAATATGATGAATAAATTAACTCAGTATGAATTTGAGGTTTTATTTATAAATGATGGAAGTAAAGATAAAACATTAGAACTTATAAAAGAAATGAGAAGCAAGGATAGAAGAATTTCATATGTAAATTTTTCACGAAATTTTGGTAAAGAAATTGCTATGATTGCTGGATTAGATTATGCACAAGGAGATGCAGTTATTTTTATTGATGCTGATTTGCAGGATCCACCAGAAATTATTCCAGAACTTATAAAATATTGGGAAGAAGGCTATGATGATGTTTATGCAAGAAGAAACAGCAGAAAAGGAGAGACTTTTTTAAAAAAATTTACATCAAAGATGTATTACAAAGTGCTTCAGAGTTTAACTAGAGTTGAAATACAAAAGGACACAGGAGATTTTAGATTATTAGATAGAAGATGCGTAAATGCATTAAAAAAAATGAGGGAAACACAAAGATGTTCAAAATCAATGTTTAGCTGGATGGGATATAACAAAAAAGAGGTAATGTATGATAGGGATCCAAGAATTGCAGGAAAAACCAAATGGAATTATAAAAAATTAATTGATTTAGCAATTGACGGTATAACTGCTTTTACAACATCACCTTTAAGAGTATCTACACTTTTAAGTATACCTACATTTTTATCTTTTGCAATATATTTTATCTATATTATATTAAATGTTATTATTAATAATTATAAAGTACAAGGATATCAAGTAATTTTATTATTAAATTTATTTTTCTTTGGTTTAATAATATTACTAATAGGAATTATAGGTGAATACCTAGGAAGAATTTTTAATGAAACAAAAAATAGACCATTATATTTTGTGGATGAATATAATGGAGAAAAGGAACAAAATTTATGAAATTATTATTACATACTTGCTGTGCTCCATGCAGTGTTTATTGCATACAATCACTAAGAAGTGAGAATATTGAACCAACTGTTTACTGGTTTAATCCTAATATACACCCATATATGGAATATAAAGCTAGGAGAGATACTTTAAAACAATATATAAACACAATTGGAGTTAAGGGAATATTTAATGAAAACTATGGACTAGTAGAATTTTGTAAAAATGTAATAAATGATTTAGAAAACAGATGCGTTAAATATTGTTACAAAATTCGCCTTGAACAAACTGCAAAATATGCAAAAGAAAATGGCTATGATGCTTTTTCTACAACACTTCTAATAAGTCCATATCAAAATCATGAGGCTTTAAAACAAGTTGGGAAAGAGATGGCTCAAAAGTACGGAGTAACATTTTTATATAGAGATTTTAGACCAGGTTTTAGAGAGGGACAAAATAAAGCTAGAGAATTAGGATTATATATGCAAAAATATTGTGGCTGTGTTTTTTCGGAGGAAGATAGGTATAGTAAGCAAATTGAAAAGGATAAAATTATTACATAAGGGAGGTTAAAGCAATTGGAAGATAATAAAATTATAATTTATACAACAGAAGATGGACAAGTAGAAATTGAAGTCCAACTTGAAAATGAAAATGTATGGCTTACACAAAACTCGATGGCAAAATTATTTGATACAACAAGAAACAATATAACTATGCATATAAGAAATGTTTTTAATGAAGGAGAATTGCAAGAAAATTCAGTTAGTAAGGAATCCTTACTAACTGCTAAAGATGGCAAAAATTATAAAATAAAGGTATATAATTTAGATTTAATTATTTCTGTTGGATACCGCGTGAAATCTATTAGAGGCACACAATTTAGAATTTGGGCAAATAAATTAATAAAAGAATATCTAATTAAAGGATATAATTTAAATGTTAAGAGATTTAAAAATAATGGTGGAGGAACATATTTTGAAGAAGTGTTAGAGAAAATAAGAGATATACGTTCTTCTGAAAAAGTATTTTGGAGAAAAATATTGGATATTTACGCAACAAGTGTAGATTACGATGCAAAAGATGAAAAAACAAAAGAATTTTTTAAAACTGTCCAAAACAAAATGCATTATGCTGTTCATGGAAATACAGCAGCAGAGGTTATATTTAATAGAGTAGATAGCACAAAGGAAAATGTAGGATTAACAAGTTTTAGAGGAAATATTCCTACAAAATCAGAAACAGAAATTGCAAAGAATTATTTATCAGAGAAAGAATTGGATATGTTAAACAGGATGGTATCTGCATATTTAGATGTGGCCGAAATTAATGCACTAAATATGCATGCTATGACAATGAAAGATTGGATAAAAGAATTAGATGGATTTTTAACTATGACTCATAAAGATATCTTAAATGGAGCGGGAACTATTTCTCATGAAAAAGCATTAGAAAAAGCTCATCAAGAATATGATAAATATATGAAATCTCATTTAACACAAGCAGAAAAAGATTATTTAGAGATTATGGGAGAAGATATTAAAAAATTAAAGTGATAATGGGAAGATATATATTTTTACCACAAAAATGTGTAATCTCTTATAACTGTAAGGAAATGTTAATTATTTAGACACCTACAAAACAACCACTTTAAAAAATTGAAATAGGTGTTAAAAGCTTTATTATCAAGCGTTTAGAACAGTAGTGACAGGTTACACAATTATGTGTGGTTAAATAGGAAAAGTTACGAGCGGTGAACGTTACATTAAGCAGATACAAGAAGATAAGGAAGAAAGTATAAAAAAGCAGAGGTATAGTAGTTAAAATCAAATAAAAATTAGGAGATGTTGTATATGAAAAGAAGATATGTTATTTTATTAATTGTAATAATATTATTACTTTTATTAATTCCAATACCACAACATTTAAAAGATGGAGGAACAGTAGAATACAAATCATTAATTTATAAAATATCTATAGTACATAGATTAAATGAATATTCAGAAACAAAATATGATGATGGAGTAATAGTAGAAATATTAGGATTACAAGTTTATAATAATCTGGTGATTTCGGTACCAGGAATTAATGTTGTAAATGAAATATAATTTATTAAATTTATTGTATTCTAAAATATAGAAGAAGTTATTTAAAAATCATAAATTATATTAGGAGGTCTTAAAAGTGAAAACGGAAAAAAATATTTTATTTGCATTTATACTAAATTTAGCATTTTCAATTTTTGAATTTTTTGGAGGAATCTTTACAAATTCAGTAGCTATCTTATCGGATTCTATACATGATATGGGAGATGCCTTAAGTATAGGTATATCATTTTTTCTAGAGAAAAAAAGTAAAAAGAAACCTGATAACAATTATACTTATGGTTATATTAGATATTCTGTACTTGGGGGATTAATAACAACTGTAATTTTATTAGTTGGTTCAATTTTAGTTATTTATAATGCAATAGGAAGAATTATAAATCCAGTAGAAGTTAATTATAAAGGAATGATAATATTTGCTATTATTGGTGTAGTAATGAATTTTATTGCAGCGTATTTAACAAGAGAAGGAGATTCAATAAATCAAAAATCTGTGAATCTTCATATGTTAGAAGATGTATTAGGTTGGGTAGTTGTTTTAATAGGGGCCATAATAATGAATTATACAAATATAAAAATTATTGACCCAATAATGAGTATAGGTGTAGCATTGTTTATTTTAATAAATACTTTAAAGAATCTAAAACAAATTTTAGACTTGTTTTTGGAAAAAACACCACAAAATATTAATATTGAAAAATTAAAAGAGGATTTACAAAAAATTAATGGAGTTAATGATATACATCATATACATATATGGAGTATAGACGGCTATAATAATTACGCAACAATGCATATAGTAACAAAATCTAATAATATAAAAAAAATAAAAGAAGAAATAAGAAAAAAGTTAACAGAACATGGAATATGTCATTCAATACTCGAGACAGAAGATGAAGTTTGTGAAGATATTGAGTGTAATCCAAATTTATATACTGAAGATAGGCATCATCATCACTAAACTATGTTATCTTTATAAAAATACAAATCATTGTTGAAATTATGGATAGAAATTAGAATATAAATTATTGATTTGAATAAAATAATAATTAAGTAAATTTTAATATATATATATTATAAATGTATAGCAAAAAAAAATAAAATATGTTATATTATAATAGCAAAAAATAATTATAATTAAATAATTTATTTTGAGGAGGATTTTAAATGGAAGTTTTAAATATTACATGTAATAATTTTGAGGAAGAAGTTTTAAAAAGTGATACAACAGTTTTAGTTGATTTTTATGCTGATTGGTGTGGACCTTGCAAAATGCTTTCACCTATTATAGATAGTGTAGCAAAGGAAAATAAGAATATAAAAGTTGTTAAGGTAAATGTTGATGATGCACAAGATTTGGCTATAAAATACCAGGTAATGTCAATACCAACTGTTGTAATAATAAAAAATGGTCAGGAAGTAAATAGAAGTGTTGGATTAGTTAATAAAAGTAAAATAGAAGAATTGGTGAAATAAAATGTATGATAGTATAATAATTGGAAGCGGACCAGCTGGAGTAACATCAGCATTGTATATGGCAAGAACTGGGTTAAAAGTTTTAATTATATCAAAAAATCAAAGTTCATTATGTAAAGCAGAAAAAATAGAAAATTACTATGGATTTGCACAACAAATTTCAGGTAAACAATTAAATGAAAATGGTATTAAACAAGCTAAAAAGCTAGGAGTAAAAGTTATAGAAAAAGAAGTGATATCTATAAAATATGATGATAATGATTGCTATGAGGTGTTAGTTGCAAACCAGGGAAAAGATGAAAAATATATTGCAAAAACAATAGTTTTAGCAACAGGAACAAATAGAAATAAACCAAATATAAAAGGATTAAAAGAATTTGAAGGAAGAGGAATAAGCTATTGTGCAATATGTGATGCTGCTTTTTTTAAGGATAAGGATGTTGCTGTCTTAGGAAATGGCGATTATGCAATAGGTGAGATAAAAGAATTATTGCCAGTAGTAAAATCTATAACAATGTTAACAAATGGCCTAGAACCCATAGAATATAGAAGCGATAAATTAGATATTAATACTAAGCCAATACGAGAATTTAGAGGGAATAATAGAATAGAAACCATAGAGTTTGAAGATAATACAGAAAAGAAAATAAATGGAATATTTATAGCGCAAGGAACTGCTTCTAGTGTTGACTTTGCAAAAAAAATTGGAGCTTTAATTGAAAATAACCATATAGTTGTAAATAATAAAATGGAAACAACTGTACCAAATATATATGCTTGTGGAGATTGTACGGGTGGATTATTACAAATATCCAAGGCTGTGTATGAAGGAACCATAGCTGGACTTGAAATTATAAAAAAATTAAAACAAGAATGAATATTGGTAATAAAAATATTTCTAAAATACTACACAATTAAAAAAAAATATGATAAAATAATGAAGCAGTTTAATTTAAAATACGTAATTTTGTTTATTATAAAATAATATTATTTAAAATATATGTAATAAAAAAGGAGGCAATAAAATGTCAGGACATTCAAAATGGCATAACATTCAAGCAAAGAAAGGAAAAGCAGATGCAGCAAGAGGAAAAATCTTTACAAAATTAGGAAGAGAATTATTAATGGCTGTAAAACAAGGAGGACCAGATCCTGCTGGAAATTCTAAGCTAAAAGATGTAATTGCAAAATGTAAAGCGAATAATATGCCAAATGATACAATTAATAATGCAATAAAAAGAGCAGCAGGTTCAAA
Organism: uncultured Clostridia bacterium; assembly: GCA_944391645.1. GTDB lineage: Bacteria > Bacillota > Clostridia > TANB77 > CAG-508 > UMGS1933. The sequence continues at coordinate 8,125 of CALXUH010000035.1, forward strand.
CAATAATGAAAATTATGAAGAAATTACATATGAGGGATATGGACCAAATGGTGTTGCTGTAATTGTAAATGCATCAACAGATAACAAAAATAGAACAGCAGCTGATGTAAGACATGTTTTTGATAAATTTGGAGGAAACCTAGGAACAGCAGGCTGTGTGTCTTATATGTTTGAAAGAAAAGGCGTAATTGTTATAGAAAAAGAATCAACTAACTTAAGCGAAGACGACTTAATGATGATTGCATTAGATAATGGTGCTGATAACATGGAAACTGATGAGGATATATATGAAATAACATGTGCACCATCAGAATTTTCTACACTAAGAGAAGCACTAGAAAATAATGGTTTAACATTTGCAGAAGCAGAAATCCAGATGATTCCAAGTACATATATTACATTAGATGAAAACGGAGTAAGAAGAATGGAATTGTTATTAGAAAAATTAGATGAATTAGATGATGTAATAGAAGTATTCCATAACTGGGAAGCATAATAAAAAACAGGCTATGCCTGTTTTTTATATTGTTATTAATTTATTTGTAAAATCTAGGTTTGCTTTTGAATCTTTAGTATATCCTAATGTATAAATATTACTTGCAATCATATCTTTTTCCAACATATTTTTTAATAATTTGTTTTTTGTGGTGTCAAAAAATTTTTTTGGTGAAGTAATAATATCTGTTTTTTTATTTGATTTTGATATTTTTGAAAGTAATTCTTTACCTTTTTGATTAACGCCAAGTATACGAAGATAGGGGGAAACTTTATATGAGTCTTCAATATCTTTTTTTGTTATATTGAGTAATGCATATAATAAGATTCTGTTAATTCTAGTCATAGTATATCTTTTAGATTTTACAAGACTTGTTAAATTTGCTAGATTATTACAACTATTAGAAGCTTTTTTTATTTTATTTTCTAGACCTTCTGATACATCTGGAAGATTAAGAATATCTTCAATGGACATAGTTCTTAGTCTATATAAAATGGCTTGCTCAAAGATTGAAATCCCTTTAACAAACTCATTTTTGCTAATTTTATCTTTTAAAATTTTATATGATGTTTCTGGCATATATTTTTCTATGTTTTCACTATTTATAATACCCTGCCTTATTGCTGTTGCACTAGGAAAAGAATCTTCCAAATGTGTGCTATTATACTTTGAACCTATTCTTTTAATGGTAACAGCTTTTATTTTGGCTTTTTGCTTTTGAATTGCTTTTAAATATTCAATCCCTAAAATATTGTTTGATTCTGAAAGAACATTAGCGTATTTCCTAATATCATTTAAGTACATTAATACTGCATGTTCTCTTGCTTTAGGGAAAGAAATACCTAATGCAAGTTCATGGTTTAATATTGATAAATATTCTGATGGTTCTTTTGCTAAGACTTGAGCAATATCAGATAATATAGAAATATCGCCACATTCACTCCCAAAAGAAAGTGTTGTATCCATATTTAAGCTATCTAATATTTTTATACTGCCCATTGCAAAATTTTCGGCACTAGATATACTATAAACTAAAGGTAATTCTACTACTAAATCTATACCGTTATTTAGTGCCATCTCAGCACGAGCCCATTTGTCTACAATAGCGGTATCACCACGTTCTATAAAATTTCCACTCATAATTGCAATAGTATAGTCAGGGTTTACAATTTCTTGCGATTTTTGCAAATGATATAAATGACCTAAATGAAATGGATTATATTCACTTATTATTCCTAATATTTTATCCATAATAACTCCGTTTTTATTGATTTTATAATTTGATTATTGATATAATATCATAAAGAAAAAACTAACGCAAGTAGATAAGATTAATAATTATATGTTAGTAAAGGAGTAGCTATATGAATAAGGAAGTTATTATTTATACTGATGGAGCATGTTCTGGAAATCCTGGACCAGGTGGGTGGGGAACAATACTCATGTACAAAGACATAAAAAAAGAATTAAATGGAAGCAGTCTAAATACAACTAATAATGTAATGGAAATTACTGCAGTAATAGAGGGATTAAAGCTATTAAAGGAACCATGCACTGTAAAAATTTATAGTGATAGTGCATATGTTGTAAATGCGTTTAATCAGCATTGGATAGAGAGCTGGA
>CALXUH010000036.1 GCA_944391645.1 uncultured Clostridia bacterium
CAAAAATTTAAGGTAAAATGTTATAATAATATAGCAGACTTTTGTTATAGAAAATTGAATAAAAACATTAAAATATTTATAAATGGGAAAATAAATAGTAATATGGAAATAGAATTAAAATATGTAAATATAATAGAAAATTAAAAAATGTTTGATGTGTTTTTTAGCTATACATATACAGAAAATTTTGTAAATTTTTGACTTTATTATTTACAAATTCACAGTTCTAATATAAAACCTGAGTTTGACAGTAAAATAATGGAAATACGCACTTAAACTAGTTGATATAACTAAGACTTAAGTGCGTAAAATGTTTTCGAAAGTTGTTGTGAAAAATTATCATTTTTTAGATGATGACAAAATTTTTTTATATCTTGCAAGGTCCTATTTTTCAATGCGAAATTAATATTTAATATATTTCCGATATCTTTTAGAACAGTATCGTAATAGTCAAATAAATAATAATTTTCGTGGTAGTTACTACAGTTACAATTACTAGGGCTTTCTAATATTTTACCAACAGAATATTTTTATTAAAAAAATGTCAAACTACGGAATAACAAGTCCAATAATAAAATTTTATATTAATATTCCCCATAAGCCATTAATTCCGTATATACAAAAAAACTATATATTTCTTTACTTGATGCAAATCCTGCACCAATAATTGTTCCAATAAAAACAAAGCAGATTTTTAAAATATTTTTAATAAAAATCACCTTTAAAATTATATTCAAAAAAGTTGGACCTATTCAACAAAATGCAAAATTATATTTAATTATAAAAATATCTTGAAAAAATTAAATATAACTGATATAAATATACAAGGTGAATCATATGAAGAAAAATTATGGAGAAAGAACTTTAAATAAGAAAAAAATTATATATGTAATTATAGTGATATTAATAATTATCTTTGTTATTGTAATGGGAATTTTATACGATAATAACAGTAATTTAAGAGATTTTATGGATAAGTATATTTTTTTAAAAGAAAAATATGAAAATAATTTGCCACAAATTGCAATTAGTTCTTCAAATGATATAAATGTGTATGCATATAAAGAAAATATTCTCGTATTAAAAAACAATTTATTAACAGCATATAATTCAAATGGTAAAGAGGAATATACGTTAGAAATTGAAATATCAAATCCAATATTTGAAACAGCAGGAAATTATTTATGCATAGGAGAAAAAAATGGTGAAAAATTATATGTAATATCTGATAAAAATATAATATGGCAAAAAGATTTAGAAGGAAATATTTTAGATATAGCATTAAATACAAATGGATATGTGGCTGTGGTAACAACAGGAACTATACATAAAACAATTGTACAAACATTTGATAATAATGGCAAAGATCAGTTTTATGTTTTTTTATCCTCTACATATGTAATAGATATGAGTATATCACAAGACAGTAAATACTTGGCTATAGCTGAAACTAATTTTTCTGGAATTTTAATACAATCAAATATAAAAATAATATCAATAGAGGATGCAAAAAATGAAAACAGTGATTTTATTAATTACACACAAACAAATAAAAATGGAGATTTAATATCAAAAATAAAATATCAGACAAAGGATGAACTTACTTGTGTTTATGATAACCACATAGAAGTTATTAAAGATAAAAACAGTACAAATATTTCAGATTTACAACAAGACGAAACATTATTTGTAGATTTAAATAATAAAATAATAAAAATAATAAAGAAGGATTCACATGTTTATTTGCAAATAATAGACAATTCTAAAACAGATGATATAAAGGAGTATGAAATTAATGAACCAAAAGAAATTTATACATCAAGTAATGCTATAGCAGTAAACTTAGGAAGCGAAGTTTTATTCTTTAATAATTCTGGTTGGTTAATAAAAAAATATTATGCAACACAAGAAATTAGTAAAATTGTTTTATCAGATGATTTAGCTGGCATTATATATAATGATAAAATTGAACTTGTTTCATTATAGGAGGTAGAAATGTTTTTAGATATATTTATTATTTTATTTATATTACTTTGTACATTTTTAGGATATAAAAAGGGATTGGTAAAAACTGCTATTGGTATATTATCATTTTTTATAGCTATAATTGTATCTGTACTTTTGTATAAGACGGTTGGTAATTTAATTATAAATAATACGGAATTTGATGAAAATTTAGAATCAATAATAAGTTCAAAAATTACAATTGAAAGTTTTAATGAAAAATATGATTTACTTCCTAATAACTTAATAGAGGAAGGGGAAAATAATATACAGGGGTTATCTAAATCCTTATCTCATAAAATAATATATATTGCAAGTTTTGTTATATTATTTATTGCATTAAAAATTGGATTAATATTTGCAAAGTTTTTATCAGATATTATTACAAAAATTCCTATAATAAAACAATTTGATAAAATACGGGGGAATAATTTGGGGATTCGCAAAAGGAGGTTTAATAGTAACTGTTTTTTTCGCAATAATACTACTTGTTTCTCCCATGATTGATGTAAAATATATCAATGCAATTAATGATTCAACAATAGGTGAGAGGCTTTATAATGATAATTTATTAATAAAAATTATTAAGTAATAAGTTTATAATTTAAAAAAATTGATGAAAAAGGTTGAATATGCAACCTTTTTTTGTTATACTAAATAATTGTAACGAAAGGGGAATATAAAATGGGGAAACATCTAGAAACAAGAGAAAATGATAATAAGAATAAAAAAAAGAAAAAGAAACACATTGGTAGAAAAATATTTTTATTTATATTAATTGCTTGTGTGTTAGCAGGAATTTGGTTTGCTAAAAGATTAAATGATGTAGATGGTAATTGGCTTGCAGTTTTACTTGGACATAATAAAGAAACATTAAAGAATTTAGATACATTACAGGTACTTGTTATGGGAGAAAGTACAGGTATGTCTGATACAATAATTGTTTGTTCATATAATCCAAAAACACAAAAAGCATCAATGCTTTCAATACCTAGAGATACATATGTCGAAAATGGGAATTACAAATATTCTGCATTAAATAAAATTAATTCATTATATTCAGGTGGTGAAACACCAGAAAAAACAGTAGAGGCTGTTAATGAAATAACAGGTTTAGATATAAAATATTATATTTTAGTAGATACAGAGGCATTAATAAAACTGGTTGATTTGATAGGTGGTGTAGAATTTGATGTTCCTATAGATATGGATTATGATGATTCATTACAGGATTTACATATACATTTAAAACAAGGGTATCAAACACTAACAGGAGAACAAGCTGAGCAAGTGGTAAGATTTAGGCATAATAATGATGGATCTTCTTATCCTTATGAATATGGTAATGAGGATTACGGAAGAATGAAAACACAAAGAAATTTAATTATTTCTGTTGCAAAGCAAACAATAAAGCTAAAAAATATTACTGAAATTGGTAATATAATGAATATAATGAAAGAGGAAGTAAAGACAAATATAGATTTTAATTTATTATTAGATTATATTCCATATGCTGTAAATATGAATTTAGATAATATTCAAACGGCACAGTTACCGGGAGAATCTAAACAAAAAAGTGGGGGATGGTTCTTTTTCCATGATGAAGAAGAAACAATACAAATTGTCAATGAATTGTTTAATGAAAATTATCAAGCAATAGAAACTGTTGAAAATATTGAAGAAAATTCATAAATTATATATTATAAAAAAAGGGCATTTAAATTAAATGCTCTTTTTAAAATCTCTTTATCATTGTAATTCTTTTCTTTTTAAGCTTAGATTTCCTTACTTTTAGTAATAATATAATTGCAAATATTATGAAAAATAAAATAATAAATTTTAAAATAGTGTGTGATGAATTTACATCATTTTCAGCAATAAGGTTTGCACTGTATTGAATATTATTAACTGTATATGTTACATGACCTAAAATTGTACCTTTGGAAATTGGTGCTTTAATTTTATCGTCTATTTCTATTTCACACTGAAGCGTGGATATATCTGTATTATTTTCTACAGTAATATTTATATCATTATCTAATATTAGATTTAATTTTTTTGTTTCTTTTGTTGCACCTTTAACTGATACAGTCTCAACAGTATTACCCTTAGCCATAAAATTTTTCAAAGAAAAATTATTAAAACCATAATCAAAAAGTTTCTGAGATTCTAGGTATCTATTATCAGAAGTACTGCAATTTAATAAAACAGTAATTAATTCTAACCCGTCTTTTGAAGCATATCCCATTAAACAATATCCAGCAGGTGTTGTAAAACCAGTTTTTAATCCTTTAGCATATCTATAATAGTTAGAGCTACCAGAAAGAATAAGTTCGTTTGTGGTAGAGTATACACGATCATCTATAGAATATAAATCTGTAGTATGTAGTTTAAAGTAAGTTTTTTTATAAAGTTCTTTTAATTTTTCAAATTTTAGAGAATAATTTCCAATTAGTGCTAAATCATGTGCCGTAGAGTAATGATTTTCATTATGAGTTCCACATGGATTAATAAAATTACTATTAGTACATCCAATTTTTGTAGCAGTTTCATTCATTAGCTTACAAAAATCTTCCACAGAACCACTAACATGTTCTGCTAAAACTAAAGCAGAATCATTTGCAGAAGATATAATTAATATATTTAAAAGCTCTTCAACTGTAAATGTTTCACCAGCTTGTAAATTTGCAGTAACATAACCATATTCAACACTGTCAATAGCAGATTGATTAACAGTAACAATGTCTTCTAAATTACAATGTTCCATTACAACTATTGCAGTTAAAATTTTAGTAAGACTTGCCGGGTATAGTATTTTATTACTATTTCTTTCATATAATATTTGACCGAGAAGAGGAATCATATAAAATGGCAGCAGCAGAATTTAGTGAGAAATCAGGTTCGTCTGTAGCAAAAGCTCTTGGAGAAAAAAATATAAATATAATTAAGAATATTAACAGTAATTTATAATAAAATTTCTTCATTTTAATCACCAATAATAATATATATTAAAACTGTAAAAAAAACAATAAAAATAAGGAGGAAACATGAAAAATTTTAAAAAAATAATTTATTTGTCGATAATTATAATAATTATAATAAGTTATTACTTGTATAATAGTTTTGAGAATGAATCGGAGGAAGATATAATAAATAATGTATATATTCAAACAGTAGATAATTTAGAAGAGAACAAAAAAATAGTATTACATATAACAGGAGAGGTAAACACTCCAGGAGTAGTAGAAATCGACGAAGGAGCTAGATTAATCGATGCAATAGACAAAGCAGGCGGGTTAACAAAAAATGCGGATGTAGAGAAAATAAATTTAGCATATGTGGTAAAAGATGGGCAAAAAATCAACATTCCAAGTATTAATTCTGTGGAGACAGATACATATATTACAGATGATATTGGTGAAAACATTATAATTGACGATAATTCATCAAATAGTAATTTAGTAAATATAAATACTGCAACACAAACAGAATTAGAAACCTTAACAGGCATTGGACCATCAACAGCACTAAAAATAATTAAATATAGAGAAGAAAATGGAAAATTTAAATCTATTGAGGATATAAAAAATGTTTCTGGAATAGGAGATATAAAATATGAAACAATAAAAGATGAAATTTGTGTGTAAAAGATGCATTATTCTTGCTTTAATATAATAAAATTGTTATAATGATGTAAAATATAATTATCTTAGAGGGAGAACATTCATGTATGTTTTAGAAAGAGTACACAATTTTTTAAAAAAATTGGAAAAACATCATGTAAGTGAATATTCTACACAGTGTGCATACTATGTAATTCTTTCGTTTATTCCATTTATAATTTTATTATTTTCGCTTATACAATTTACTAGTATTGGAAAAGATATAATTTTTTTCTTAGCTAGAGAACTATTTCCGGGAGACATAGGATATTTTATAGAAGGAATATTAAAAGAAGCATCATTTAAATCAATTGGTACATTATCTATATCAATAGTATTTCTTACATGGTCTGCAGGAAAAGGCTTTTTTGCATTATCTAAAGGATTTCACTATATTTATGAAACCCCAAAAGAATATAACTATTGGTTTTTAAAAGTAAAGTCAGTTATTTGTACTGTAATATTTATTGTAATGATTGTAATAGCGCTTACTCTTATTACCTTTGGAAGAACAATTATAGAGCTTTTACAAGATAAATATATGGGATTAAGTACAACAATTAATATAATTGTAAATTTAAGAGCAGTATGGCAAATTTTAATACTATTTATAATTTTTTGTTTAATGTATAAGTTTGTTCCAAATCGTAAAGTAAAAATGAAAACCCAAATAATAGGAGCATTATTTGCAGCAATTGGTTGGTATATATTATCTTGGGGATTTTCTATATATTTAAATATATTTAAAAATTTCTCAATAATATATGGAAGCTTAACATCTATAATGATTCTAATGATATGGATATATTGGTGTATGTATATTATATTAATTGGCGCAGAAATAAATTCATGGGTTGAAAAAAATAAATAGAAATAGAAAAAAAAATGCACATTTAAAAATAAAAATGTGCATTTTTTAAGTATAAACTAGATGTATGTTTTATTATTTAATGTTTTTTACAAAATTATTATGCAATTTTTTTACCAAACTTTCTTTGGAAAAATTTTATAATTTCTGTTCCAGGAACTACTGAAAAAGCTAGGCCAAAAGCAATTGCAAATTCTTTTAAACTGATTGCTGTAAAATTAAATAAGTTTGTGAAGAATGGAATGTATATTACACCAACTGTTAAAATAGTAGCAAGTACAAATGCACCTAATAGCCACCAGTTAAATGTTTTTAATTTAAATAGTGATTCTCTTTCTGAACGCATACATATAGCGTGAAAGACTTGCACAAAATTTGCTGTTAAAAATGCCATAGACATGCCATCTAGTGATGTAAGACTAAGGTCAACAGTACCAGTTTCTATAAATTCTCCTATAAAATAAGAAATTACAATAAGGAAAGCCATAAATAAGCCTCTTAAGGCAATATCAACTCCAGTTCCATTTGCAAATAAACTTTCATTAGAGTTTCTTGGTTTCCTTTTCATTAAGTTGCTTTCAGCTTTCTCCATACCTAAAGCAAGACCAGGAGTACTATCCGTAACCATATTTATCCAAAGTAGATGGGCAGGAGTAAGTATGGTTACTCCAAGTAGAGAAGAAGTAAATATTGCTACAACTTCAGCCATATTTGTTGAAAGTTGGAATTGTAATACTTTTCTAACATTATCATAAATTTTTCTACCTTCTTCAACTGCATTAACAATAGTTGCAAAATTGTCATCAGCAAGAACCATATCAGAAGCACCTTTAGTTACATCTGTACCAGTAATACCCATACTAATACCAATATCTGCTGCTTTAATAGAAGGTGCATCATTTACACCGATCACCTGTCATTGCGGTGATTAAACCTTGAGATTTAAAAGCTTTTACAATCCTTGTTTTATGCTCAGGCTGAACACGAGCAAAAACAGAACACTTATTTACAATATCAATTAATTCTTTATCTGAAACTTTTTCTAATTCTGCACCAGTTATTGCCTCAGAAAAATCTTTTATAATACCTAAATCTTTACCTATAGCAACTGCAGTATCTTTATGGTCGCCTGTAATCATAACTGGTCTAATTCCAGCACTTCGACATTGTTTTATTGCATCATATACTTCTGGTCTACAAGGATCTATCATACCAACAAATCCAATGAAAATTAAATTATTTTCAAGAAAATCTGCACTATAATCATCTGGAACTTTATCAAATTTTCTATATGCAGCACCAAGAACTCTAAGTGCTCTATCAGCAAATTCTTTAGATTTTATATTAATTTCGTTACGTATTTCATCTGTTAATGGAACAATGCTTCCATCCTTTAGAATACTTGAACAATGATTTAAAAGGATTTCACAAGCACCTTTTGTATAACAAATAATTCCTTCTCTTTCTTGATGAACTGTGGACATCATTTTCCTGCTAGAATCGAAAGGAGCTTCTCCAATACGAGGTGAATCTTTTATTAAATCATATTTTGGTAAATTTTCAGCAAATGCAAAATTTACTAAAGCAACTTCAGTTGGTTCACCAGTTGCATCTTTTTCATCTGGTTTTATTTCTGCATCTGAACACAATGCCATAGCTTTGGCAAGAAGATTCTTATCTGATCCATAGGTATCTACAACAGTCATTTTATTTTGAGTTAAAGTACCTGTTTTATCTGAACAGATTATTTGTGTACAGCCTAATGTCTCAACAGCAGTTAGTTTTCTAACAAGAGCTTGCCTTTTAGACATTGAAGTTACCCCAATAGAAAGTATAATTGTAATTACTGCAGGAAGACCTTCTGGAATTGCTGCAACTGCAAGGGCAATGGCAATTAAAAATGTGTCTAAAATAACATCTCCAGCAAATGAGCCATTTCTTATCAATGTAAAAATAAATACAAAAGCACTTATACCTAAAACAAGCTTAGTAAGGGTTCTTGATAGTTCAGTCATTTTCTTTTGAAGAGGGGTTTCCTGTTTATCAGTTTGAGCAAGTGCATCTGCAATTTTTCCCATTTCTGTGTCCATACCTACTGAAACAATAACAGCTTTACCACGACCATAAACAATTGTACTTCCAGAGTATAACATATTAGTTCTATCTCCAAGTGGAATTTCTTTTGTCGATTCACTAAGCATTAAAATATCTGTAATTTTATTAACTGGGACAGATTCACCAGTAATTGCAGCTTCTTCAACTTTTAAACTATGGCTTTCTAAAATTCTACAGTCCGCCGGGATTGCATCACCTGCTTCTAAAATTATAACATCTCCTACAACTAAATCTTCACTTTTAATAACTTGTATTTGTCCATCCCTGATTACTTTAGAAGTTGCTTTAGTCATTTCCATAAGAGCGGAAATAGCATTTTCTGCTTTACTTTCTTGAACAATACTTAAAATAGTATTTAAAATTACAACAAATAAAATAATAAATAAATCTGCATAAGATTCATTAGCTCCAGTAACTAAATTGCTATAAATTGTTGTACCAGCAGATATAAAAGCAGCAACTAAAAGCATGATGATCATAGGATCTGCCAAAGCATTAATAAATTTTTTTAAGAGACTATCTTTTGGAGGCTCTTTTAACTTGTTCTTTCCATTTTTTTCTAATCTGGAATTTGCTTCTTGAGATGTAAGACCATTTTCATTAGATTGTAATTCTTTTAAAACGTCACTAGAATTTTTTAAATAAAATTGCATAAATTTCTCCTTTCATATATTTAATTAAGAATAGTTAATAAAACAAAAAACTTTTATTGCGGCAAAAAACGGCAATAAAAGTCTTGTTACCTGTAAAAGTATGTAATCCAGCTTTTATGCGTGATGATGAATTACATTACATCTAAATATAGATGCAAACTACTCCCTTTTATTTTAAAAAATTCTAACAAAAAATATACAGAAAGTCAATAAAAAATAAATAAAATTTGATATTAATATAAATTTAATTACTTAGTTTTACAACAACTGTGTTGTTTATTATTTTTATACTATCTTTATTAGGATAAAAATTCATACTTTTATATTCCTCAGACTGAAGTATAGCTGTACATTCTGATTCGCTTATAAGATTTAAATTTACTCCTGTATATTCATACAATATTTTTCTCCAACTATCTAAATTTCCCCACCAAATAGTTGAATTAGTAGAAATGAAGCCCCAGCTTCTGTCAAACACTTTCTTCGCTTCTATTGATGTATTAAATCTATTTAAATATGAGTTATTTTCTAATCCGCCTAGAAACAGTACTGGAATTTCTTCATAAAAACCGTCTAAATCTTCAATTTGTGTTACTATTCGTAGAACTGTAGATTCAGCTTGATTTTGCATTGATTTGATTGCAATATATGAGGCATTATCTTGCCATGTGTAATTCCAAATAATTATCAAACTGCAAAAAACAACAGTATATTTCAAAATTTTTGAAAATATTGATGATGGTAAAAATTCTAATATTTTGAAAAATAAAGGAAAAACATATATCATTGAACATGCCATAAGTATGTGAATATCAACATCTGGCACAATAATTTCTATTATTCCAAAACATAGAGGTAATAATAATATAAAAATTATTGATAATATTAGATTCACTTTTTTTTCATAAACTTTATTTTTTATTATAATATACACTATTGATATTATCATTACTGAAAATACAATAATATATAGTATGTTTGTATGCCATATTGTATTAGGTATAATTGTATCATTAAAAAAGTAATTAAAAAAACTTTGATATGCTTCAGGTAATAATTGAGGGAAACTAAGTAAAGTTTTAAATCCGATGGAATTTGCTCCACTATAACTACTTGCAGATAGATTATTTAAATATAGTTTTATGTGTGAGAATATGTAGAATAATATTATTCCCAAAATACCCACTAATACATATTTATAAGCATGAATAAAAATATGTTTTGTATTTACTTTATTTATTGCATCAATTAATAAAGTAATTAAGCATAAAACCATAGTTACAGATAAATAGGTTTGATACATACCCATAGCAAAAGATAAAAATAGTCCACTTAATAATATAATCCAATTTTTGTATTCATATTTCCTAATTAAATAAACAGATAAAGTTGCTAAAAGCATTCCTAACATATATGCATCTGAACAATAGAAGAATGTTAATGTTGCAGAAATGTTTGGTGCAACAGCAAATATTACAGCAATTATATATTGGAAACAACTATTTTTTATATCTAACATATTTATTACTAAAATTATAGTCATAGCTAAAAAAATACTACTTATTAATGTTGAAAGAATTGGAGAAACAATATTTCCTTTTATTGATTGAACAAAATCTAAACCGAATCGTAATAACATAGCTTCCCATATATCTGCCTGATGATACATACTATTTAATAATGTATCAGGACCTGTTACCGATAATGAATAAAGTTCAAAATGTGCTATCATAGAAGTTAGAATAGTTACAAAGAATAACTTTGTATTTTTACTAAATAATTCTTTAAAAATTTTCATATATATACCTCAAAAATTTAAAATAATTATATCATATAAATTCATATGAACAAAGAAATATAGAAAAAGATTTAAAAATATTAGTTGTAAAATATTGACTTAGAATAAAAAAAGATATATAATTTTAGCAGTCAACAATGACGAGTGCTAAAATAAAACAAGGAGGTAAAAATATGGATATTCAAAAATTTACACAAAAATCATTAGAGGCTATTGAAAATTCTAGCAAAATTGCTAAAGAAAATAGTAATTCTGAAGTAGAACAAGAACACCTTTTGCTTGCTTTA
>CALXUH010000037.1 GCA_944391645.1 uncultured Clostridia bacterium
TTACAATATGCAAAAGATGCCAATGGAGCTAGCCAATCAATAAAAGATAAATATTTAATTCCATGGAATACTAAAGAAAGAGCCATAACCGGTGGCGCAATTTTTATTGGTTCTAGCTATATAAATAGAGGGCAAAATACAATATATTTACAAAAATTTCATGTAAATGATAATTATGGAGGAGAATTATTTTGGCATCAATATATGACAAATGTATTGGCACCATATAGTGAGTCAAAATCTATTTATAATGGATATCAAAAAACTGGTATATTAGATATGCCACTAGAGTTTATTATTCCTGTTTATAATAATATGCCAGAAATACCAATAGATAGTCCTAATATTAACGAAAATAATTTTATAGATGACAATACAAAAGTTTATTGTAACGCTGTAAATGTAAACGTTAGAACAGGACCAAGCACATCTTATGAAATTATTACTACTGTTTCAAATAATGCAAAAATGACAAGAATAAAAAAGGGAAACCAAACTGGTGAAAGATGGGACAAAGTTATACTAGAAAATGGAATAATTGGTTATATTTATCAATCATATGTAACAGAAGCAAATGAAATTGAAATAGAGCGTATTGATATATCAATAGATAATACTATAATTTTAAAGGGAGAAAAAGAACAGTTAAATGTAAAAATTTATCCAGAGGATGCAACTAATCAAAATATAATATATGTATCTAGTAATCCACAAGTCGCTAGTATAGATGATAAGGGAATTATTCAAGCTCATACATCAGGGAAAACTACAATTACTGTAAAAACAGAAAATAATTTAGTAAGTAATCAAATAGAAATAGAAGTATATAGTAAGGTTACGGAAATTAATATTAGTCAAAAAGAAATATATATGCAAAAAGGTGATACTTTTAAAATAGAAGCATATATAACACCTGATGATGCAAATAATCAAAAAATAAATTATAAGGTTGTAAATGAGGAAATAGCATCAATTGATGAGAATGGAATTATAACTGCAAAAAAAGAAGGAGAAACAACAATTATAATATCATCAGATGAAAACCCAGAAATCAAACAAGAATGTATATTAAAGGTAATTAGACAAATTGAAGATTGGGAAATCCACTTTGATAGTTCACTAAGTGTGAATAGTTCTCAAATTAGTGGAATAGATTATAATAATAATACTGTATTAGATTTGAAAAATAAAATTATTACAGATTTGGATATACAAATTGTAAATAAGGATAATGAAATTTTAAATGATACAAATATTGTTGGAACAGGAAATAAAATTCAAATAATAGAACAAAGCGAAGTACTAATAGAATATACTATAATTTTATATGGAGATGTAAATGGAGATGGTAAAATAAATAGTATAGACTTATTAGTATTACAAAGACATATTTTAGAAATACAAAAACTTGATGAAATTTATAAGAAAGCAGCTAATATTAGTAAAAATGGCAAACAACCAACATCTGTTGATTTACTTCTTATACAAAGACACATTTTACAGTTACAGATAATAGATCAATCATAAAATATAAGAGAGGGAAGAATGTTAAAAAATAAAAAAATAATTTATTTAATATTATATATATTATTGTTTGTAGGAGTAAATTTTTCTACATTAGTCTATGCAGTTACTACAGGAACAGTATATCTAACTACAAATAAGGATTCCTATGAAAATGAAGAAAATATAGAATTAAGTATTAATATAAAAGATATAAAAACAGCAGCCTATAATGTAAAGATTTATTTTGATGATGATAAATTAGAGTATGTTTCTGGACCAGAGAATATTAATGTTGTAGGAAATCAAATAATTATTGTTTGGTATGATTTGCAAGGAGGTATAGGAGCAAAAGAGGGAGAACTTGATAAAATTATATTTAAAGCAAAAGACTATGGAATATGTAATTTTGTAATTGAAGGTGAATTTTATAGTGAATATGGGCAATTAATTCAAACGGATTTTAAAGAATGTCAGGTAAAAATTGGGGAAAGCAATACTACATTATTAAATAATATAGAAGAGGAAGAAGGTATTTCTAATGAGCCTAATAATGCTAATTTACAAATATTGAGGCTAAATATAGAAGGAATTGTACCAAATTTTAATAATGATGTTTTAAATTATTATTTGACTGTCACACAAAATATTAGTAATATAGAAATTTTAGCCATTCCAGAAAATGTAAATGCTACAGTAGAAATAGAAGGTAATACAAATTTAAAAATAGGATTAAATAATATAAAAATAAAAGTTATTTCTGAAGATAAAACACAATCTAAGGTATATAATATTGAAGTAACTAAAACAGTGAATTTAGAAGATGCAAATACAAACTTGGAAACATTAGCAATAGAAAATGTACTGCTAAATCCCGCTTTTGAAAATAATATTACACAATATAATTGCGAAATTGCAAATAATCAAGATAGTATTAATATATTAGCTATACCAGAAAAAGAAAATGCTAGTGTAAAAATAGAAGGTCAAAATAATTTAAAAGAAGGAGAAAATATTGTAAAAATAATTGTAACTGCACCTAATGGATTTACAAAAAAAGAAATAGAAATTAAAGTATATAGAAGAAATACTGAAGAGGAAAAAATATATCAAGAAGAACAAAGCAAAATGGAGGAAAAGTTAGAAAAAGCATATGAAATAGAAAAAGTATCTTCTGAAATAACAAATAATAGTGTAGATGAAAAAAATAGAACAAATAATTATGTTTTTTTAGTAATTATTTCACTGAGTTTAATAGTAGGTGTTGTATTCATATATTATAAAAATAAAAAAAATAGAAATTAAATGTTTGGAATAAATATAAATTAATGGTACAATAAACATAGTAATTATGTAGGAGGGAAAAATGGTAGTAGAATTTACACTTATAATTATAGGTTTTATTTTCCTAATAAAAGGTGCTGATCTATTGGTAGAAGCGGCAACAAATATCGCAAAAAAATTTGGCTTATCTGAAATGCTAATAGGTTTGACAATTGTTGCTATAGGTACATCATTACCAGAAATTTTTATAACAATCACATCTGCTAGTGGAGGACATGATGATTTAATTGTTGGAAATGCTATTGGTAGTTGTATATGTAATTTTTTGCTTGTTATTGGAATTACAAATTTAATAAGACCAATTAAATTTGATAAAAGAATAATAAACAGACATATACCAATTGGACTGGCAATTATGGCGTTACTATTAATTTTTGGTAATACTAATAAAGTTGGACAAGTACATCTAATTACCAGATGGCAGGGATTAATACTAATTTTTATCACTATAATATATATTATTTACACAATATATGAAGAAAAAAATATAAAAAACGAAAAAATAGATGAAGAAATCATAAATGAAGTAAAATCCAAAGAAAAAAAATATTCTAAAAATATAATTTTTTATTTATTATTAGGAATATTAGGATTAAAATTTGGTTCTGATTTTGTTGTAGACAATTGCGTAAATATTGCTGAAAGGATAGGCTTGTCTGAAAACTTTATAGGAATGACAATAATTGCTGTAGGAACAGCTTTACCTGAAATTATAACTGGAATAATATCAGCAAAAAGAAATGAAACTGATTTATTATTAGGAAATATATCTGGCTCTAACATTCTAAATTTATCATTATTAATTGGGCTAGGGGCAGTGATAAATCCTCTAACAATTACATCAAATTTCAATTCTAATATTGCATTTTTAATTATTGCTACTTTGTTTTTACAATGGCTTGCAATTCAAAATAATAAAAGTGAATTAAATAGAAAAACCGGTATTTTATTAATTATTGTATATATAATCTATATAGTTACTATGATATAAAACAAATAAATAAGATATATTTATAAGATATTGTAAAATGGTATAGTGGCGAAGTAATTTATATACGAAAATAAAAAATGAATTATGATTCAGTGTGTGAAATATAAAGTAGCACACTGTATTTTTATGTACACAAGGGAGGTGGAAATTACTAATAGTTAAATAAAAGATGAATATAAGTTATTACAAAACTGGTTGGTAGTTTTTTAAATCCACACCATTTATATTTGCCTTCCAACCTGACGGAAAAGGAATGTTTGGGTAATTAGAGGATATTTGTTTAGCATTTTTATAAATATCTGAAGTAATAGGTATATTTCCATTTACTAAGTCTA
>CALXUH010000038.1 GCA_944391645.1 uncultured Clostridia bacterium
CATAAGGCAGAAATAGAAGGACCATATCATGAATTGACAAATGCAGGACATATATTCTATATAGAATTAGATGGAGATGCAACACATAACCCAGAATCTGTAGAGGCAGTAGTAGATTTAATGGATAAATATAATATGGGTTATGGTTCAATTAATCACACAAGAAGCAGATGTTTAGATTGTGGTTTCGAAAATGCTGATGCAAATTTAAAGGAATGTCCAGTTTGCCATGGCAAAAACATAGATACAATACAAAGAATAACAGGATACTTAGTTGGAACAACATCAAGATGGAATAAAGGAAAATTAGCAGAGTTACATGATAGAGTAACACATAACTAAAAAGGTAAAAAGAGGTAAAAAAATGAATGTAGCAGGTTTTTATGATGAGAGTATATCAAATGGGTTAGGGTGGAGAGCAGTACTTTTTGTAAGTGGCTGCCCTCACCACTGCCCAGGGTGCCACAATAAAGAGGCACAAGATTTTAACTATGGAAAAAAATTTCAAGAAGAAGAATTTATAGAAAAAATAAAAAAAAATTCAATTTTAAAAGGAATTACTATAAGTGGTGGCGAACCTTTATGTAGGGAGAATATAAAAGAAGTTTGTAATTTTATAAAAGATGTAAAAAAAGTAAAGGAAAACTTTAATGTTTGGTGCTACTCAGGTTATACACTAGATGAATTAGTAGAAAGAAAAGACCCAGATACCATGGAGTGTTTAAACGAAATAGATGTTTTGGTTGATGGAAGATTTAAACAAGATTTAAAAGATCCTAACTTAAAATTTAGAGGTTCATCAAACCAAAGAATTGTGGATGTAAAACAAAGTTTAAAAACACACCAATGTGTTGAAATAAAATTATAACTGCTAATACAAAACTTAAAAAATATATTAAGCAAAAAAGTAATAAACCTAAATTTTTTAATATTCTTTTAATAATTATAAATTATATATAACCCAAATTTATTTATTATAGAAAGGAAAAAAATATGGAAGAAAACAAAAAGGAAAATGAGAAGGAAAATATTTTGAAAAAATTATTAAAGAAGGAAATTATTATCAGTTTAGTAGTTGGTCTTATACTAGGTCTTATAATAATGTTCTTTGTAAATGGAGGAATTGTAGCAAGAGTTGGAGGACAATTAGTAACTGCAAAAAGTCTATATAATAATATGAAGGATTATTATTCTATAAGTTTAGTCTTAGAGGATATAGACGAAAAAATACTTGATAAAAAATATCAATTAAGTGAAGAAGACAAAAATTATATTAAAGAAACTGCAGATGGTTATATTAGTCAATATGAAGAATATGGATATACTGAGGAAGATTTCCTTACAGAAAATGGATTTAGTGATTATGAGGATTTTTGTAAATATTTAGAGACAGATTATAAAAGAACAATATATTTTTATGATACTTTAGAAAAAACAAAATTAGGTTCAGATGATGTTAAAAATTATTATAATGAAAATGCTTTTGGTAAAGTAAATACAAAACATATATTAGTACAAACTTCAGATGACATGACAGATGAGCAAGCTCTTGCACTAGCAAATGAAATCATTACTAAATTAAATGATGGAGGAGAGTTTGATGCACTTGCTGAGGAGTATACTACAAATTATCCAGAAAATGTAATTACAGAGGATTTAGGCGAAATTGGAGCATTTGATAGTATAGAAAGTTCTTATATAGAAGCAGCAAAAGAATTAGAAGTAGGTGCTTATACTGAAACACCAGTTGAGACATCATATGGTTACCATGTAATTTATTGCGTAGACAAAAAAGAAAAAACAGAGGATATTTCAGGAATGGATAGAATAGCAATAATAACAAATCTTATTAATGAAGCTGGAATAGAAATAGATGACACAGAATATTACAAGGTATTAATTCAAATGAGAGAAGATGCTAATTTGAAGTTCTTTGATAAAGAGCTAAAAACAAAATATGATAAATACTGTGAACAATATTTAGAAACAGATGAAGAAGAATAGAATAAATTAATAAAAGGAATGGGGTAAAAATGAAAATTTTAGTAATCAATTGTGGAAGTTCATCATTAAAATATCAATTAATTAATATGGACAATAATGAAGTATTAGCATCAGGAAAATGTGACAGAATAGGTGTAAAAGGAATGGAAATGCCTTTTGTTGAATACAAAAGAAATGGTGAAAAACATGTAAAAGAAGTAGAATTACCAGATCATACAGTAGCATTTAAAGAAGTTTTAGCATTTTTAACAGATAAAGAAATTGGAGCAGTAAAAGATATTGATGAAATTGATGCTATTGGACATAGAATAGTAAATGGAGGACCAGGATTTACAAAATCTGTAATAATTACAAAAGAAGTTTTAGAAAAGTATAATAAATGTATAGAATATGCACCATTACATAACCCAGCACATTTACAAGGAATTAATGCATGTATGAGCCTGATGCCAAATGTTCCAGAGGTATTAGTATTTGACACATCTTTTCATAGAACAATACCAGAAAAAGCAGCACTATATGCAATACCATATGAATATTACGAAAAATATGCAATAAAAAGATATGGAGCACATGGTATATCTCACCAATTTATAGCAAAAGCTGCTGCAGAAAAACTAGGTAAGAAACCAGATGAAATTAATATTATTTCTTGCCATTTAGGAAATGGAGCAAGTTTAGCAGCAATAGAAAAGGGCAAATGTGTAGATACATCAATGGGGTTAACACCACTTGAAGGTTTAGTTATGGGAACAAGATCTGGTGATATTGACCCAGCAGTTTTACAATTTGTAATGAAGAAAGAAAATATAGATATTGACGAAATGTTAAATATATTAAATAAAAAATCTGGAATGCTTGGAATATCTGGAACAACAGGCGATGTAAGAGATTTAAAAGGCTTAAGAGATAATGGAGATAAAAGAGCCAAGCTTGCATTGGAAATGTTTTCATATAGAGTTAGAAAATATATAGGAGCATATATGGCTGTATTAGGACATGTAGATGCTATTATATTTGAGGGTGGAATAGGAGAACATAACTTAGATACAGTTGCAAAAGCTGTTGAAGGATTAGAAGAGTTTGGAATAAAACTAGATAGAACAAATTTAAATAATGAGTGTTATGAAGGAATAATTAGTACACCAGATTCAAAAATTCCAATGTATGTAATTCCAACAAATGAAGAGTTAGAAATAGCAAAAGAGACAATGGAATTAGTAAAATAGCAAAAAACATATATTAAAGAACAGTATATATTGTTATATATACTGTTCTAATTTTAATAGATTGGGTGATTATATATGAGTAAGAAGAAGGAGATTATATTAGTAGCATTAATTATAATAATACAAACAATAATATTTGTGATAACAGGAATAAATAAATCGTATATACATATGGATGAAGCATATTCATTAGGATTAACAAGCTATGATAAAGTGGAAATACAAGACAATGATGACTTTTACAATACATGGCATAATAAAGAATATTATGAAGACTATTTAACTGTAAATGATGACGAAGTGGGGAAATATGAACAGGTATATGAAAATCAAAAAAATGATGTACATCCACCTTTATACTATTTAATATTAAGGTTTGCAATGGGATTTTCAAAGAACAATTATTCAAAATGGCCAGGAATAATAGTAAATATAATAATATATGT
>CALXUH010000039.1 GCA_944391645.1 uncultured Clostridia bacterium
CAAGCCGCGTCCTAAAAACAGTCCACAGGACTGTTTTTTTCATAATTTCGTTCTGGCACGTCCTTTTCGAATCCTAAAAAAAAAAAATCATCTTACGATGATTTTTGGCTGGGGTGGTAGGATTCGAACCTACGGAATGTCGGAGTCAGAGTCCGATGCCTTACCACTTGGCGACACCCCAATATACACATTTTTTATTTTACCATAAAAATGTGTAAAAGAAAATACATAAATAAAAATTTAATTAGCTTTTTTTGTATTATTTCTATTATAGATAGGAATTTTATGTCTTTTATGCTCAGATTGCTTATGTAAGTATTTAATTTTTTCCATAGAGTCATTATTGAAAGTTGTACCAGTAGAAATATATTCTTCAATTTCCTTATATGTAACACCTAGTTTTTCTTCATCAGTGCCATAACCTAAACCATCATTTGGAGCTTTGTTAATAATTGAATAAGGAACTCCAATAATTTTAGCAATTTCTAAAACTTCGCTTACAGTAAATTCAGCAAGTGGATTAAAATCGCAAGCATTATCACCCCATTTTGTAGTATAGCCTACAAAACTTTCACATGCATTTCCTGTTCCAACTACTAAATAATTATATTGTTGAGCTAGTGCATAAAGAGTTGTCATTCGAAGTCGAGGTCTTATATTTATTGAGGTGGTCTCATTTAAATTGGAATCAATTTGCTTAGTTATTGATATTAACAAATTATTATAAATTGTGCTTAAATCTATTGTTAACATTTTAACATCAAAAGTATTAGCTACAAGGGTAGCATCTTTTAAATCTTGAGAATTAGAAGAACAGGGCATAGCTACAGCCAAAACATTATCTGCTCCTAGCGCTTTACTGCATAACCCAATAACTACTGCGGAATCTTTGCCACCGCTATTTCCAACAATAACTCCTTTTGCTTTAGATGTTCTAACATAATTTTGAATCCAATTTAAAAGTAAACAAATTTCATTTTCCATAAAAACCCCCTTATAAAAATTAAACTAATTTATACATATAAATTATTCCTTCGTATATAATCTATTATTTCATCAGGTAACAAATATCTAATACTGTTTTTATTTTTAAGTTCCTCTCTTATAAATGTAGAACTTAAGTTAGTTCTGTAGAAAATATTAGAGGATAAAATGTTTAAGCTGTATTTTGAAAGTAATTTATGGCTTTTAACAATTTCTTCTACATTATCTTCACTTCGTGAAAGAACTATAATTTTGAATTGACTAAGTAAAGTATCTACCTTATGCCAAGTTTCTAATTCTTTTAAATTATCTGAACCAATAATAAGCATTATATTATATTCTGGATAAATATGTTGCATTCTTTGCATAGTTTCAATAGTAAATGGTTGCCTATCTAAATTAAATTCAATATTAGAAACTTCAAATTTTGGATTGTTTTTGCATACCAGGTCAAGCATATTAAATCTATGCTTGTCCGAAATTAACCCCTTTTTATTGTATTTATGGCTAACAGGGACAAAGATAATTTTTTCAATCTTATTGTACTTATTTAATATTTGTTCTGCAAGAGCAAAGTGAGAAAATAATGGTGGGTTAAACGAACCACAAAATAGAGCTATAGCTTTTTTATTCATAATACACCTCAAATATTATATATAAATTATTAATAAATATTTCTACTATATAGGCACCTATGTTTAGGTGCCATAGATTATCTAAAATTTTTAGAGCGTTTACATCTGCATGAACAGTTATAATTATTTATACCTAGAATATCATCATTATTAATACAATTATTATTGTTACTGTTATTATTATTATTATTGGAATTTACGCTTTCAACTAATTCCTGTATACTAGAGTTCAATCTATTAGTATTACAGCTATTGTTACAGCTTCTATAAATTTCAGTAAGAATATTTTGCAAACAGTTATTATTTCTAAGTGTATTGTTCATATTATTGTTATTATTAAAAACACTGCTATTGTACGTATAATTATTAAAATGCATGAATCTAGAAAACAAAACAGCAGTTATAAATCCTAAAATGGTATAAGCCAATGTGGCAATTAAAAAGTTTATATCAAATACTGAAAAAGTTAATATTAAAAAAATTGCAAAGATAAAAGATGCAACCAAAATAGAATTTCTTAATAATTTTTGTAATATTATAGATATTATAATTACAGCTATTGGAAATGCAAAAAATATTAATAACATGTTCATATATATTTACCTCCATATTAGCATATAATATAATATGAAAATAAATAAAATATTGTGTTAATAAAAAATATTAAAACTAGGACGAAAGTGGTGAAACTAAAATAATTTTATTTATTTTAGTTTCATAGATAATAATTTACTTATACCGTTTTCTTCCATAGTAATACCGTAAACTGTGTTTGCAACTTCCATGGTACCTTTTCTATGTGTTATTACTAGAAATTGAGTTTCGTGAGTAAAATTCTTTAGGTAATCTGCAAATCTATATACATTAACATCATCTAATGCTGCTTCAATTTCATCTAATACACAAAATGGTGCAGGGTTAATTTTTAAAATTGCAAAAAGTAAAGCAATTGCGGTAAACGCCTTTTCTCCACCAGATAAAAGAGTCATACTTTGCAATTTTTTCCCTGGTGGTTGAACTTCAATTTCAATTCCGCATTCTAAAATATTATTTTCATCTGCTAGTTTTAATTCTGCTTTACCACCGCCAAATAGTGTCTTAAAGATTTCTCCAAAATTTTTATTTATAATTTTAAATTGATTCTCAAATTGTTCTTTCATTGTTTTTGTCATATCAATAATCACTTTTTTAAGTTTATTACTAGAATTTTCTAGATCTAATCTTTGCTCACACATAAAGTCGTATCGTTCTTTAGTTTGCTTATATTCTTCAATTGAATCAATATTAATACTACCAAGATTTTTAATTTCATCACGTAATTCTTTTACCTTTTTTGAAGTTTGAGATATATTTGATGGCTTTTCATAATCTTGTACATTACTTGGAGTTAGTTCATAATCTTCCCACATTTTATTAATTATTTGCTCTAATTCAACTTCTAATTTAGATTTTTTTACATCTAATTTAGAAATTTGTGATTTCAAATCTTCTATAGTTGTAAATTGTGCTAATATTTCTTCTTCTGTTTTGGCAAGCTCATTGTTTTTAAGAATACGTTCTTGTTTTAATTCGTTAATTTTTGTTGAAGAATTTGCAACATCTTGTTTAATATTTTCAATTTGGTTTTTTAAGGAAACTATACTATTTTCCAATGTTATATTCTCTTGTAAAAGAAGTTCTTTTTGTTTTTCTTTTGAATCAATAGATTTTTGATTATTTTCAATATCTTTGTTAATTCTATTAATAATTTCATCCAAGGAATTACTGCTTTCATCGAATGATGAAACAGAAATTTTCAAATTGGTAATATCAAAATTTAAATCATCAATATATTTTTGAGTATCCTTATTATTTTCTGCAAATGTTTTGATATCCATAGATAAGATAATAGTTTCCTCTTCTATTTTTTCTATTTCTTCTTCTAACGACATCTGCTTAATTTTATTTTCTTCTCTAGTTTTATTAATTTCAAGAATTTCTTGTTTTAATTTACTAAGAGTAGTCTCTAATTTTTTGATTGATTCATCTAATGATACAATTCTTTGCTTTTCAGTTGCATATATTATTTCTTGTTCTTGAGAATCTTTTTCAAGAAGAGCAATTTCTTCTAGTAAATCAGAAATACTATTTTCATAATTATCTTTTTCTTTTTTTACATTTTTAATATCTATATTTAATTTATTTAGTTCATGTTCTAAATTTTTAATTTGTGATGTCCTGCCAATAATATTTGATGTTTTTTGTGAGACAGAACCACCAGTTATACTTCCGGAAGAAGTAATAATATCTCCTTGAATAGTTACTATTCTAAAACTATAACTATTTTGTCTAGCAAGTATAATTGCAGTATCCATATTATCTACAATAACTGTTTTACCAAGAAGATTTAAAATAATTCCTTCATATTTCTTATCTGCTTTAATTAAATCTGCAGCAATGCCAATAACACCACTTAAATTATTTTTTATTAATCTATCAGGTCTCTTGCCTTTTACAGATGATATTGGTAAAAATGATGCTCTACCTAATTTATTATTTCTAAGGAAATCTATAAGTTTTTTTGCATCTTCTTCTGTATCTGTAACTATATTTTGCAAAGCTCCACCAAGCACCATTTCAATTGCAGTTTGATATTCTTCTGGAACAGAAATAAGGTTAGCTAGTACACCATGAACTCCTTTATTTAATGAACTATTTTTTTCACATTCTAAAAGTAATGCTTTAATACTTCTGTTATAGCCTTCTTTTTCTTTCTCCATATCAACTAAAAATCTATATTTAGACTGTTTAACATTGTATTCCATAGAAAGAGTATTAATAATAGAATCATAGTTTTTTATCTTTGATGTACTTTCTTGTTTTTTCTGGTTTATTTCTTCTAGACGTTTTTTTAAAATATTTCTTTTATTTTCAATTTCAGAGAAGGTTTTAGAAATATCAGATTTTAATAATCTTTTTTTATCTAATTCAGAAATTGTATAAGATATCTCATTATTTATTGCTTTTTCTCTTTTATCCATATTTGTGTTGTTTACATCGATTGTGTTTAAAGCTTCCTTTTTTGAATATTTTAAATCGGTATTTACTTCAACCTGTTTCTTTTTTGATTCAATTTCCTCTTCTTTTGATGTTAACTTTAATGAAATTTCAGCTAAAGATTTTTCTTTTTCTTCTAATTCATTTACAAATTTTTCTCGATTATTTGAAAGATTTTCTTTTTTATTAAGTCTAAGAATTTTATCTTCGTTTAATTCGGTAATGCGAGAATTTAAAGATTCAATATCATTTAAATATCTATCAAAATTCTCTTTATTATTTGAAATTTTTTCATTAGTTACATTAATATTAGAAATAATTTGCTCTATTTGCTTACTAGCTTCAAAACTTAATTTCTGGGTTGATTCGATGTTATTTGTTAATTGGTCTATTTCTATTTTTAAATTTTGTTTTAATCCTTGTAAAACATTTTGTTTATTATCTTCTGTTTCTTTTTGCGAAGCAAAAATTTCGGTATTTTTTATAATTTCGGAAATTTTTCCTTTATATACATCTATATTATATATAAACAAGCCTATCTCGGAATTCTTTAAATTTTCTCGTATTGCTAAATATTTTTTTGCTTTTTCGGCTTGATATCTTAATGGTTCAATAGTTGCTTCTATTTCTGACAAAATATCATTAATTCTAAGTAAATTGAGTTTGGTTTGTTCTAGTTTCTTTTCAGTTTCAATTTTCCTTGTTCTATATTTTACAATACCAGCAGCTTCTTCAAAAATACGACGCCTATCTTCAGATTTATTACTTAAAATTTCGTCTATTTTACCTTGTCCAATGATTGAGTAGCCATCTTTACCTATACCTGTGTCCATAAAAAGTTCTAAAACATCTTTTAACCTACATGGAATTTTGTTTATAAAATAGCCAGATTCACCATTGCGGTAAGTTCTTCTTGAGACAGTAACTTCTGTATATTCAATAGGTAATTTACTATCAGAATTATCTATAACGATAGAGACTTCAGCAAAACCCAAAGATTTTCTGCTTTGGGTACCAGCAAAAATAATATCTTCAGTTTTACTTCCCCTTAGAGATTTAATACTTTGTTCTCCAAGAACCCATTTTATGGCGTCAGAAATATTACTTTTTCCAGACCCATTTGGTCCAATAACTGTTGTAATACCTGGCATAAATTCTAATACTGTTTTATCTGCAAAAGATTTAAATCCTTGCAACTCTAATCTCTTTAAATACATTAAAAACCACCTTAAATTTTGACAAATACTAACATATAATATATTAATTTTTAAAATTTATCAAGTTTTTTGTAAAATTTGTTGAAATGTAATTTTAAAATTTTTCTTGCATTATTTTTAATACTGGTGTAAAATATAATTATATTGTAAAATAGAAAGAAGTGATGCCTAAATGAAAGTTTACGATAAAGAAATGTATAATAAGCAGGAAAGTATAAGAACGACAGTTGTAATTATACTTGTTTTCCTAATTGGTTTTGTAGCTGGATATTTGGCTAGTTCATTTAGTACATCTAATAATGATGTTATAGAAAATAAAACCATAAATATAACCGAATTAAAATAATTCGGTTTTATTATTATTTAAAGTCTGGGACATATTCTTCTTCATGTTCACCAAGCTCTTGAAAGTAGCCATTATGTATATCTAATAGTTTTAGATAATTTTTTATTTCTTCGTACTCATCATAAGATAATTTCCTATTTAAATCGGTAATATTTTTGGCTTTATAGGTTGGGAAATATTGTGCCATTAAGCTAATATAAACATCTTTAGGCAAATTTTCTTTTATCCATAATAAAATTTTTTTAGAATCATCAACATGGTTTGGTAATACTAAATGCCTAATAATTAATCCTTTTTTTATTATTCCTCTACTATCAAATACTGGCAAACCTACCTGAAAATACATTTCTAATATGGATTGTGAAGCATTTGAAAAATAATTATTTATTCCTGAATATTTTTTAGCTAAATTGTTATCATAATATTTTAAATCTGGAAGGTATATGTCAATATAACCTTTTAATAGTTTAATTGTTTCAATGTTTTCATAACCATTTGAGTTATATATAATTGGAATTTTTAAACCATTTTTTCTTGCAATTTTTATTGCATCTATTATTTGAGGCACATACATTGTAGGAGTCACTAAATTAATATTTTCAGCATTTTTTTGCTGTTCATCTAGAAATATATGAGCTAATTCATATGTAGTAATTTCGTGGCCAAGTCCTAATTGGCTAATTTTATAGTTTTGGCAAAAAACACATGATAGATTACAATTAGAAAAAAACACTGTACCAGATCCATTTTTACCACTTATGCAAGGCTCTTCAAAATGATGGAGTGAAGCTAAAGCTATTTTTACATTTCCTGTACTTTTACAACGACCAATTTTACCATTTTTTCTATTTACTTTGCACATATGTGGACATAATGTGCATGAAGATAAGTCTAAATTCATATTAACCACCAATTATATTTAACCTTGATTTTTTAGGTATATTGTTTTAGAATCATATGCTAGTTCTACATTGTTTTTGTGTGCTAAATTTAAAATATTAAAGTTTATTTCATCTTTAAATTTTAAATAATTTACGTAATCTATAAGATTTGTGTGAAAAATAATTTTTATATCAATTCCATTAACAGAAATAGTATCAAAAAATACCTTAATACTGTCATTTATTACATTTTCATTGGAATTAAGTAGCATTATTAATTGCTCTTTAAAATCACTAACTTTTTCTAATGGAGTTGAAAGATCAAGGGTTAATAATAAGCTATATAGTCTGGCCTCTTTTCTACTAGAATTTATAATAGAAGCAATAGAAATTTCACTATTAGGAATAACTATTAAATCATTTGATGAATTCCTTATTCTTGTAGTTCTAAATGTTATATCCTCTACAGTCCCTTCAAAATTATTAACCATTATATAGTCTCCAATATTGAATGGTTTATCTATTAGTATGCAGAAACCACCTAAAAGACTTTTGGCCAAATCTTGAGCTGCAAGAGCAATTACAACACTTGATATACCAAGACCTGTAACTAAACCACTTAAGTCATAGCCAAATTCGCTTAAAATAATGAAAGCAGAAATAGTATAAATTAAAAATTTAAATATTTTACTAATAAATGTAAATAGAGCATCGTTTTCTTTAAGATTTAACTTGTTCTTTATTTTATTAAAGCTTTCCGAATTAGAATTAAATAAATTAGCAAAACCTTTTGTAATAAGAATAATTGTACATATTTTAAAAGTTTTTATAATAATTACTTTTATATTTTCAGGAATGTTAAAAAGTAAGGTGCAAATATAAATTCCAAATATAACAATAAATGTTTTTATTGGTTTATAAAATGCATTATTTTTAATTTTATTTTTATCTTTAATTTTTAAATGAAACATCTTAATTAAAATATATGCAATCTTTGAGCTAATAATTTTGAAAAATATAATAATTAAAATTACAGTTAAAATTTTTATATATAGGTTATTACTAATAAAACTCATATATTACCACCAAGTATAATTATATGATAGAAGAAAAATACTGTCAAGAAAATTTACATAATATATTTTAAAAAGTAAAAAAAGAACTTTGGTTTCACAAAGTTCTTTCCTCTGGTGAACCGGAGACGACTCGAACGTCCGACCCACGGCTTAGAAGGCCGTTGCTCTATCCAGCTGAGCTACCGGTCCGTATTTAAATCACAAATAATATAATAACATAAAAATCACATACAGTCAACAAAAATTAAAAAAAATTTACATTAATATAAATTATTTATATTGATTATGAGGAATACATAATATTCCAATTTGTAATAGACCTAAAAATCCAAGTATAGGGTATAAAGAGTTTAATAATTTACCAAAACCTATTCTACTAAAACAAATTGATAAAGAACAAATTAATATGGAATAGATGAAATATTGCCTTTTATTTGAGGAAATATTATTTAATAAACTATAGCCTTCAGAAGTTGCTGTTGTAAATATTGCTATTAAAATAACTATACCATATATATATTTATAAAATAATCCAAATTTATTTGCAATATATACGATTGGTATTTCAACATTTGAAATATCATGAATATGAGAATTTAAAACATTAAAAACTGTTAAAGAAAGAAGCATCATAACTGATACAGTTATAAAGATAATGTATTTTATATTCTTTTTCTTTGTAACAAAGTGTTGCATATTTATTATTATAGGAATTAAAACGATAGAATTATAGCTTGCATATAATATACTCTTTAAAAACCATGACAAATTAGAAATATTTTGTTTAGTATAAGGTATAGATAAAGCAAAATTATTTTTTATTCCTAGTAAAACAATTAGAAATATTAATATAGGAATAAGAAACATGTTTAATTTTATAATACCATTAATGTTCTTAAAAAAAGTAAAAAATGCAAAAATTGAGATAAGTATAGAGCCAAAAACAATTGGTAAATTAAATTCCTGATTAAAATATGCTCCAAAGCCAGACACCATAACAATAAATGATATTAATAAAAAAATATTTATAAGATTTATTATAGTATAAGTTAATACTGTATTACTTCCAATACAATATTGTATTAAACCTTTATAATTACTTATATTATTAGATATAACAATTTTGAAGGTTAGAAAAATAACAAGTCCAATAATAAAATTTGAAATTAATATTCCCCATAAGCCATTAATTCCGTATATGCAAAAAAAACTATATATTTCCTTACCTGATGCAAACCCAGCACCAATAATTGTTCCAATAAAAACAAAGCAAATTTTTAAAATATTTTTAATAAAAATCACCTTTAAAATTATATTCAAAAAAGTTTGGACCTATTCAACAAAATGCAAAATTATATTTAATTATAAAAATATCTTGAAAAAATTAAATATAACTGATATAAATATACCCTGAGTTTGACAGTAAAAAAATGGAAATACACACCTTAAACCTAGTTGTACCAACTAAGTTAGGTGTGTAAATCACTTCCGAAAGTTGTTGTGAAAATTAGCTTTTTTTAGTTATTGCTAAAATTTTTTTTATATCTTGCAAACTTCTATTTCTTAGAGAAAAATCAATATTTGTAGCTATTCCAATATCTTTTAAAATTGTATCATAATAATCAAATGAATAATAGTTTTCATAAATATTACTACAATTACATTAAAAGCAGAAAAAACTACTTGACAAAACATATAAAAAAGATATATATTAAAATAATAAAAATTACTTATGCAAAAAAAGAAAGCGAAGTATGTACATTGAAAAAAAGAATAGATGAGAAGTATAAAGTAGGTGTGCATACTAAGTATGCTTTTTTTAAAGTAAGTAAAAAATGAAAATAAAAATAAAACAGAGGAGGAGAAAAATGATAAAAACCAAAAAAAAGATAGGAAAAAAAGAAAAAGAAAAAATAGCCCAAACAAAGAATACTTCTCAAAGAGGCATA
>CALXUH010000040.1 GCA_944391645.1 uncultured Clostridia bacterium
AAATGTTTAGTAGCTTAATTGACGAAAACAAAAATAAATTATAAAATAAAGAAAATCAAAAATATAAAACGAGAATATGACAACACTTTTTAGAAAAAAGTTGTTGCATTGGCAATGAAAATTTTGCATAATTAAATAAAACGTAAAATATTGAGTAAATTGCTTGACAAATAGCTAAAAATATTGGTATAATACTTAAGTTAAAAAATATGCACGTAAAGTAATAGTTTAGGATTGTGCTTTTAAAAAAGTGTTCTTAAATGTTATAAATACTTTGCGGAGGAAAAACAAAAGGGAGGAATTTTAAAATGGCAGTAGTTGCAATGAAACAATTATTGGAAGCAGGTGTACATTTTGGACACCAAACAAAAAGATGGGACCCAAAAATGGCTGAATATATATATCAAGCTAGAAATGGTATCCATATTATTGATTTACAAAAGACATCAAAGAAAATTGATGAAGCTTATAACTTTATCAAAGAAATATCAGAGGAAGGAAAAGATATACTTTTTGTGGGAACAAAAAAACAAGCACAAGAATGTATAAAAGAAGCTGCAGAAAAATCTAATATGTTCTATGTAGACCAGAGATGGTTAGGTGGTATGCTTACAAACTTTAAAACAATTAGAAAAAGAGTAGAAAGATTGAATAAATTAGAAGAAATGCAACAAGATGGAACATTTGATGTGTTACCAAAAAAAGAAGTAGCAGGATTAAAAAATGAAATGGAAAAGCTTGAAAAAAATCTTGGTGGAATTAAAAATATGACAAGGCTACCAGGTGCTATATTTGTAGTAGATCCTAAAAATGAAAGAATAGCAGTTTTAGAAGCAAAAAAATTAAATATTCCAATCGTAGGATTAGTAGACACAAACTGTAGTCCAGAAGATGTTGATTATCCTATTCCAGGAAATGATGATGCAATTAGAGCTGTAAAATTAATTACAGATGTAATTGCTAATGCAATTATTGAAGGAAGACAAGGAGAAATGTTAGATACTATTCCACAGGAAGAACAAAATGTGGAAGAAGAAGTAACAGATATGGAACAAGTTGTAGCAAACGAAGAAAATGCAGAATAGTTTATAGTTAATTATTTTATAGGAGGTAGGTTTAATGGTATCAGCAACATTAGTAAAGGAATTAAGAGAAAAAACAGGTGCAGGAATGATGGACTGTAAAAAGGTTTTAACAGAAACTGATGGAGATATGGAAAGAGCAGCCGAATTATTAAGAGAAAGAGGAATAACAAAGGCTGCAAAAAAATCTGATAGAATTGCTGCAGAAGGATTAGTTTATTGTTATTTATCTGATAATAAAAAGGTAGGAGCTGTTTTAGAAGTTAATGCTGAAACAGATTTCGTTGCAAAAAATGAAGAATTTAGAAAATTTGTTGCAGACACTGCAAAACAGGTAGCTATAAATAATCCAAAAAATGTTGAGGAATTATTAGCTCAAAAGTCTATAGTAGATGAAACAAAAACAGTTCAAGATATATTAACAGATAAAATTGCAACAATTGGTGAAAATATGTCTGTAAGAAGATTTGTAAGATATGAAACAGAAGGTTTTTTAGTAACTTATACACATGGTGATGGTAAGATAGGTGTTTTAGTTGACTGTGCAAGTGGAGATGAAACTATTGCAAAAGATATCTGTTTACAAATTGCTGCTGCAAAACCTGAATATTTAAGAAGAGAGGATGTTCCAAACGAACAAGTATCTCATGAAATGGAAATTTTAAAAGCTCAAGCTATGAACGAAGGAAAACCAGAGGCAATAGCAGAAAAGATAGTTCAAGGAAGAATTGGAAAATTCTATAGCGAAATTTGCTTATTGGAGCAAGATTTTGTAAAAAATCCAGATGAAAAGGTACAAAAATATTTAAATGATAATAAAACTGAAGTTACAAGATTTGCTAGAATAGAAAAAGGTGAAGGATTACAAAAAAGAGAAGAAAATTTTGCCGAGGAAGTTGCAAACCAATTAAAATAAAAAATAAAAAGGATGTTCTTGATAAAGGATATCCTTTTAAATTTAAAATAAATCTATGTATAAAATATAATACTTAGTAAACCTAAAAAAATAGATATTTGACATAAAGTAATAAAAAATGTTATAATTTAAATAGATTTCCGAGAGGAAACCTAATATTATCTTTGGAGGAAAAGGTTATGAAAAACAACAAGGTAAAGGCTGAAGAAATTTTTGGCAAGGTTTCTGATTTCAGAGGAGCATTCGGCGGGGCACACCCCAATACGATTCCTTCTGAACCTGCACAGAGCCGTACTCCCCGGTGGCATGACAGCTGCTTTGATGGCACGGAACGGCCGGAGAGTGGCACTGCTCTGGAGGAAAAGGACCTCTGCCCCCATTTCTAATCCAAGGCGAAAGTTCCAAACAGCGTAAGCTGTTTTGGAACTTTTTTATAGTAGCACTTTTATTTTAACTATTTAAATGATATAATGACTAAAAATAATGAGGTGAGTGTATATGAAAATTTTAATTATTGGAGATATAGTTGGGAATACGGGAGTAAACAAAGTAAAACAAGTATTACCGCAATATATAAAAGAGAATAACATAGATTTTGTAATAGCAAATGGTGAAAATTCGGCAGATGGTATGGGAATTACTACTAAAATATTTAAGGACTTAATGATTACAGGAGTAAATGTAGTTACAATGGGAAATCATACTTGGGGTAAAAAAGATATATTTAATATAATAGAAGAAAAAAATTTATTAAGACCTGCTAATTATCCTAAAACTGTATTAGGAAAGGGATATGATATTTATGAGTGCAATGGGAAAAATATATGTGTTATTAATTTAATAGGAAGGGTAGATATGAATGTTCTTTCTGAAAATCCATTTATAGTTGTAAAAGATATTATAAATGAAATTAGAAATAAAGCTAATATTATAATTGTGGATTTTCATGCTGAAGCGACAGCAGAAAAAATTGCTATGGGTTATTATTTAGATGGAGAAATAACATGCTTATATGGAACACATACACATGTGCAAACCGCAGATGAGCAAATTTTAGAAAAAGGGACAGCTTATATAACAGATATAGGAATGACTGGACCAAGAAAATCTGTTATAGGAATGGAAGTTGGAGTATCTATTAAGAGATTTGTAACAACCTTACCAGAAAGGTACAAACTAAGTGATGATAAAAATGCATTTATGAATGGATGTTTATTGGAAATAAATGACAAAAATTGTCGAGTAGAAAATATTAAAAGAATAAATTTGTAGAAACAAGTAAAAAACAACAATTTTATGCGATGATAATTTCCTTTTTTTACCAAAAAAGTATGGACTTTATATTAAACCTATAATATAAATATAGAGTAACAAATGAAACAAAAAATAATGTTACAAAAATTATTTTATTTAGGAGGCAAAAAATGGAAGTTTTAAAAATTTCATCAAAATCAAACCCAAATTCAGTAGCAGGAGCAATTGCAGGACTGGTAAAAGAAACTAACAAAGCAGAAATGCAAGCAATTGGTGCAGGAGCACTAAATCAAGCAGTAAAGGCTGTAGCAATAGC
>CALXUH010000041.1 GCA_944391645.1 uncultured Clostridia bacterium
AAGTGGTTTGCCAGTAATTTGTGAAAACACATCTTACCGTCAAGTAACAGATGTGTTTTTTATTTGTCTATTTGCTTAAAAATATTATGAATATAATTAAGGCAAATACTATAAT
Source organism: uncultured Clostridia bacterium (assembly GCA_944391645.1). Classification (GTDB taxonomy): domain Bacteria; phylum Bacillota; class Clostridia; order TANB77; family CAG-508; genus UMGS1933. The sequence continues at coordinate 116 of CALXUH010000041.1, forward strand.
AGTTTCGACAACTAAAGCAAACAAAAGTAAGTATATTATTTCTAATAAAACTGCTTCTATCATAGCACCACCTCCATTCTAAAGGTCTAGCCTTTATATGTAAAGTGGCAAACCACATCTGCTTATTCTCATTTCCTATGTTCATTATTCTACAATATTATTCTAATTTTGTCTATAATTTTTATTAAATCTATGATATATTTTTAATCTGCAAGACACCTTACTATTTGTCTCACATTTTCTTATTTTCAAATTAGTAAGAATGCTCTAAATAAAAAAGCTTAATTTTTTAATAGTTTGAGTATGTTTTCGCATTTGCCGTATCATCTCAGTTGATATTTATTTTATTTTCATTCATTATTTTCACTCTTTCTTTTTTCTACTTCTTCTATCAATAAATCAAAATCTGATTTTACCTTGCTTGTATATTTTTATTATATATAATTATTTTATTTCCTTGTTTAACAAATTTATTCCAATTATTCTATCCATGCACCTAAAACGAATTTACCGAACAATTTAAATTCGCCACTTATTAGTCTTTGAAGTTGGACATCGCTATTTTCTTCTCTATCAATATAATATTCGTATTCAATAGTATAGCCTATTCCATAATATTTTTCTGTGCATGAATTGCTTTCTTTATCTGTATAAACATCCACATAAATATCACCATTTCTAACATTAATTAATGGATGTATTCCTAAATAATTATTGAATCTAATTAACTCTATTCCAATGTATAATACATAGGAAATTACAATTACTATTAAGACTATCCCCATAATTTTTAATTTTTTCATAAATTATCCCCCTTTTATTGTTTCATAAGTTCTTATTTTATATCAAATTTTTGTATACAATTATATTATCATAAAATATCATATTAAACTATACTTTTTCTAATAAAATTAATTTTTAAATAAGGCAAAGTGGTTTTTACACCACTTTGCCTTGGTTCTAAAGGAAGCACCTTTAGAAATTGATTGTTTTGACTATATACACGCCTTTTTCAGAGTATTCCATATACTCAATAGTAACAATGGATCCTACCGTAAGAAGTACTTGTCTATTGCTGTTTTGTATTGAAGACATATACAAATTATCATTACCAGTAAAGGTAAAATAGAAATATGTATATCCATCAAGTTCAGCAGTATCAATAAATTCAATTACTCCTGTTGTAGTTATTAACTCTTTTTCTTCTTGTAATTCATCGTCTGTTCCTATTAACAAACGAAAACCCTTAAGCGTTTCTTCTAGAGTACTTGCCTGAAACACCTGAGTATAGTTACTTACATTGCAAAGAGCATAACGCTGGATTAATCCTGCACCATCTTTAAGTACCATAAAATATGTTGGATTTCCATCCACATTAATTATAGTTGGGAATGTTGCATCATACCCAAGGTTTTGTACCAGTCCTTCTGCTGCAGCTTGCGCTGAAGACTCCTCTGCGCCAGAACAAGAATAAAACTTCACTACGCCAGTTCTTGGATTGGCAAAAATAAAGCCAAGAATAGATTCTGCTGTGTTTGCAGGAGTAACACTTGTGTAAAATACAATTCCATCAGAAGAAATTGTTGTATTATACCCTGGGAATTCAGAATCCCTATAAAAATATGCAGTACGGTTCACTCCTGTTTTGGAAAAATTAAAGAAGCCATTGATATATTCATAATTACAATATACCATGTCCATCAGGTAATTTAAATCAAAAGCATGATCAATCCATTCAGGAAGTTCATCTGTAAGATATTCTGCACTTTTACCTGTACATGCATCTGTAATTATAAAAGATTCTTCCTTTTTTCCTCCAAATAATCCAATTGTAGATTTTTTTACAGAAGTAATCCAATATGGATTTCCGTCCTCGTCAATTTCAAAAAAGGACTTCCCAAATATATAACTCGGGTACTGGTCTCTTAGGTGTCTCGTCAAATCCTTGTCAAAAAATGCACTTGGTGAATACTGAATTGCAGAATCTAATGTCACCAATTGGGCTTCTTGTGTAATGGCATTTACCAAAACATATCCAGGTATTCCATGGCTCTTTGCTTTATTATATTCAAAAAAGCCTCCATAATTTATGCACGAAATCCGGTACTGTTTTCCCTGGTAAATAATTAAGTTGTACTCATTATCAAGTTCATACCAAGAAGGGTTCTGTAACGCAGCCATTGTTCTGTCTCCAAGTTTTTTTGCAGTATTAATATCAACTACTGCAATATCTTGAATGTTGTTTGCAACTACGTCGTTTTCAAAACTTCCATCTTCGATTTTAATCAAAGATTGGTACTTGGTTGCATTGAAAAGCCTAGATGATGTAATACATGCAATAATCCAAACTACAAAAAACAGTATAGCTATTGCTGTTGAAATTATGGTTAAAAATGGTACTCCCTCAAATGCTTCTGCCAAAAAGAATGCAACTGCAGCAATAACTGCAATTATGATTATATACCCAAACATCCCTCCACTTTGGAAATTCCATGCAGGCAAAAACACATAGTTTATGCCAATTCCAATCAAAATAACTGCTATACCTGCCAAAATCCGTGTTATAATGTCTCTTGCTGTCATAAATAGTCAAACCTTTCCGGGAGTATACTCCCTTTAATGTATTTTGCTTTTTTAAAGCAATTATTTAGATTATACCATAATCTACCAAATTTATCAACTTTTCACCATGTGTAACACTTTATATCATGTATAAATTTCATATAATTTTTTATATTTTTTCTCTTTTATATATAATTTTTCCATTTTTAATTGTGCATAATATTGTAATGTTTTTTAATTCTTCTTTGTTTATATCTAATGGATTTTTATCAACTATAATAAAATCCGCTTTCTTACCCTCTTTTATACTTCCCTTTTCTTTTTCTTCGAAATATTGATATGCAGAATTTATTGTTACTCCTTTTATTGCTTCCTCAACTGTTATTTTTTGGTTGCTACCTAATTCTATCCCTCCTTGTGTTTGTCTATTAACAGCACACCAAATTGTTTCAAACATATTTGGCAAAAGCACAGGTGTATCTTGGTGCATTGTATATATCATTCCATTTTCAATTGCACTTTTTATTGGGCTTATATCTTGAGCTCTTTTTCCTAAGTTTTTTATATGAATATCACCCCAATAATATACATGTGCAATAAAGAAAGATGGTATCATATTTATTGCCTTCATTCTAGGTAATTGATCTTTTCTAACTAATTGTGCATGTATCATTACAGGTCTATAATTTTTTATTTCACTATATTTTTCACATGCCTGGATTAGCTGTTCTGCTGAATTATCTCCATTACAATGTGTAATTAACTGCATTTTCTCTTTTGCAGACTTATTTACAAAATTTTCTACTTGTTTTGTTTCATAAAGTGGATATCCACAATAATTTTCCTCTCCCTCATATGGTTTACTAATCCATGCAGTTTTTCCCTGTGGTGAACCATCTAAAAATAATTTATACCCTCCAATTTTATAATTGTTATAATATTTTCCCACCATTTCTTTATTTACTAGTGTGTCAGTATTTTCTATGTCAATATAGCTTATTATATCTAAATCTAATATTTTTTTATCAGCCATACTTTTTAATAAATCATATTCAATTTTCTTAGTTAGTCCCTCTTGAGCTGTTGTAATTCCATAACTTGCATAAATTTTTTCTGCTTTTTTTATTAGCTTAATCATTTGTTCTTTAGAATTTATTTGTATCTTCTGTGTTTCACTCACAAAAGCACTTTCTTCTAAATAACCATTTGGTTCATTTGTATTATCTACTCTTCCTATTTTTCCACCTTCTGGGTCTTTTGTTCTAGCATTTATTCCTAATATTTCTAATGCTTTTGTATTTAATACTCCCATATGCCCAGATTTATGTGTTATCATTATAGGATTAGTTTTAGATATTTTGCCTAAATCTATTTTTGTTGGCTGTTTTTTTTCTTTTAAAAAATTGTGATCATAACCAAAACCTACTATCCATTCTTCATTATTTATATTATTATCATGTTTAAATTTTTTCATTGTATTTATTATATCTTCATAATTTGAACACTGTTGTAACTGTGCTATCCCCAATGTTTGTGCAAATGACACAATATGACTATGAGAATCTATAAAAGATGGCATTAAACAATTACCTTTTAAGTCTATTTGTTCAAAATTAGTATTTTCTACGTTTTTTAATATTTCCTTTTCTGTTCCAATTTTTAATATTTTCCCATTTTCTACCAAGATTGCTTCTACTTTTTTATTTTCTAGTGTTATTATAGGTCCATTATAATATACTTGTCTCATAATAATACCTCCTAATTATCTTCCAATAATTTTATAAAATTATGTTCTTATATATATAATACCCCACGATTTTTTTACTAATCGTGGGGCACTAAATTCCTCATTAATATTAAAATTTATATTGGTTTCTATCTGCTCTTTCATCAAATTTTCTATCAAATTGTTCATTTTGATAAAACCAATCTGTTTTTTTAGTTTTACTAGATGTTTTTTTACTGCTTTGGCTCATTCCTACATCAATAAATATAATTAATGGTATTAGTATTCCTATAATAGAAACTAATATATTTAAATAATCTAGCTTTGCCATTTCCTCAGTTTTTATTAGTATATCATATAAATACATTCCATAATATCCTAAATTTGATATTAAATAAACCAATGCACCAATTAAACTTCTCTTAAAAATAAAAATTATACATATAAAAGTTACAAATGTTAAAACAATTTCTACTTTTAAATTTAATGGTTCTAAAACAAATTCCATTCCCATACTTGCTGTAAATGCAGTTGCAACTCTTAGCACCCAAAAAATTACCGCAAATAATGATATTAGTAAACTAAACATCGACATATAAATACCTCCTACTTCTTCTTTTGCAATATGTTTTAGGTAAAATTATATAACTCTAAACAATAATATCTCTTTTTAATAAATTATCTTTTATTATTCCTATACCTAAAAACTGATTATCTGTATATATTCTATATATATCATCTGGCTTTTCAAAAGTCAACTTTACACCATTTAAAAATAAAAATTTTTTTCTATCATTTAAATCAATTTTATCTTTATTTAAAAATATTTTTTCTACACTTATAATTTTTTCATTTATATTTATGTTTTTTTCTTTTATTTCTTTTATAGTAACCGAATTTTTTAAAGTAAATTCATTTACTTTTGTTCTTGTAAGTTCTTTTAAATAACCAATTGTTCCGAAGGCTTTTGCAAATATCTTCACATAAACTTCTAACATATGTGCCTTTTGAACAAGAAACTTCAAAAGTTATCTCTAAATTTTCTATTTTTATTAATTTTAAATCATAAATTTCTATAGTTCTTGGTTCTAATTTAACAGCTTGTCCTTTTCTTGCATACTCATATGCCTTTTTCCCCTGTACTTTTATAGCAGAATATACAGGTGGAATTTGTTCTTGTTTTCCAATAAATTTTTTTAAAACTTCTTTTACCTGGCTATATGTAAAATTATTAATATTTATATCTTTTTCTATAATATTCCCAGTAATATCCCCTGTATCTGTTTTTTCCCCAATTTTTATTGTTGCAATATATGTTTTATCATGTTCTATTAAATATTTAGATATTTTTGTTGCATTTCCAATTAGTATTGGTAATACTCCTGTAGCATTTGGATCAAGTGTTCCAGCATGCCCAATTTTCTTAATATTCAATGTTTTTCTTAAATATCCTACCACATCATGTGAAGTAAATCCTTTGGGTTTATCTACAATTAATACTCCATCCACAATTTTTATTTCCTTTTTATTTTAAATATTTTCTACATTCATCCAATATTCTAAGTTTTGCTTCTTCTAATGGCAATTTTATATTTCCTCCTGCTGCTCTTATATGTCCACCACCATTAAACATTAAACATATATCTGCTACATTTACATAATCATTTGATCTTAAAGAAATCTTATATCCATCTCTTTCAATATTTTCTCTTAAAAATACTGATATTTCAACACCCTCAATATCTCTACCTATTTCTACAATTCCTTCGTGTGCATCTATGCTTGCATTTATTTTTTCTTCGTCTTCTCTTGTAGTATATGTAAATGCTATCTTTCCATCCTCATAAAATTCTAGTCTATTTATTGCTATCTTTCTAAGCTCAAATTTACTTCTTGAAATAACCTGTAATACTCTTTTATATATATTCGAAACATTTACTCCAATATTTAATAACTCTGCAACAAATTCAAATGTCTCTGCAGTTACTCCTTGATATTTAAAACCACCTGTATCTGTAATTATTCCTGTAAGTAAGCATGTTCCTATTTCTTTTGTTATTTTTATTCCCAATTCTTCTAATACTGTTATTAAAATTTGAGCACATGCTGGAGCTGTTGGATTAACAAAATTATATTCTGCAAACATGGTATTTATTTCATGATGGTCAATTTGTATTGTAGCATTAGCATCTTGAAAATATTCTGTATATCCATTTAATCTTTTTATGTCTCCGCAATCTAATGCAATTGCTAAATCATAGATTTTTTTTGTACCTTGCGATTTTATCTGGCTAGCACCAGGTAGGAAATTAAAAATGTCTGAATTATTAGCCATTACAATTTCCACATCTTTCCCTAGCGATTTTAAAGCATTGTACATTGCTAAACTACTACCAATAGCATCACCATCTGGCATTTCATGAGTCAAAATAATTATACTATCGGCTTTAAATATTTCTTCTTTTATATTATCTATAGTCATAATATTCTCCTATTCTTCAGGTTTTATGTCTTTCATAATATCTTTTAGTATATTATCTATTCTTTCTCCATATTTCATTGAATCATCTAATTCAAAAACTAATTCTGGTGTTATTCGCAAATTAATCTTTTCTGCAACTCTACTTCTTATAAAACCTGATGCAGATTTTAAACCTGCTAGTGTTTGTTTCACATTTTTAGAATTTATTATACTTACAGCAATCTTAGCATATCTTAAATCAGGTGAAACTTTTACTTTGGTTACACTAATCATTCCTGTAACATTAGAATTTTTTACCTCATAATTAATTATATTACTAATTTCCCTTTTTAATTCCTCATTAACCCTAGCTAAACGGTTACTACCATTATTTTTTTTTTGCATTATCTATCTCCTTTTATTTTACTTGTTCCATAACATATGCTTCAATAACATCCATTTCCTTAATATCATTAAAGTTTTCTATTTGGATACCACATTCAAAACCATGTGCAACTTCTTTTGCATCATCCTTCATTCTCTTTAATGAAACAAGTTTTCCTTCATGAATTACAACATTATCTCTTATTGCTCTTACTCCTGCATTTCTTGCAACTTTTCCATTTGTAACATAGCATCCCGCAATAGTGCCTACATTCGAAATTTTAAATATTTGTCTAACTTCAGCATTTCCAATAACAACTTCCTTATAGACTGGATCTAATAATCCTTTCATTGCAGATTCCACATCCTCAATTGCATTATAAATTACTGAGTATGTTTTTATTTCTACATTACTTTTTTCTGCTTTATCTTTTGCAAGTGGTTCTGGTCTTACATTAAATGCAATAATTATAGCATTTGAAACATCTGCAAGTGTTACATCTGTTTCAGTAACTGCTCCTACATTAGCATGTATTACCTTAACTCTTACTTCATCATTAGATAATTTTTCTAGAGATGATTTTACAGCCTCAACAGACCCTTGAACATCTGCTTTTACTATTAAATTTAATTGTTTTAGGTTTCCTTTCTCTATTTGGCTAAATAAGTCATCTAGAGTTACTCTTGATGTTGCATTTAAAGTTTTTTCTCTTTCTTTACGTTTTCTTGTTTCAATTAAGTGCTTTGCAGTTTTTTCATCTTCTACCTCATAGAATGTTTCTCCAGCTTCTGGCACAGATGAAAATCCTGTTATTTCAACTGGTGTTGATGGTCCTGCTTTTTTTATCTTTCTAGAATTTTCATCAGTCATTGTTCTAATTCTTCCTATTGTAGAACCTACAATAATTGTATCTCCTACATCTAAAGTTCCACGTTGTACAAGTACTGTTGCAACAGCTCCTCTTGTTTTATCTAATTTTGCCTCTATTACAGTACCTTTTGCCTGTTTATTTGGATTTGCTCTTAAATCTTGCATATCTGCAACTAATAATACCATTTCTAGCAATCCATCTATATTGATTTTCTTCTTTGCAGAGATTTCAACATATATTGTATCTCCACCCCATTCTTCTGCAACTAATCCATATTCCATTAATTCCTGTTTTACTTTTTGTGGATTTGCTCCTTCAACATCTATTTTGTTTATAGCAACAATTATTGGTATATTTGCTGCCTTAGCATGGTTTATAGCTTCTATAGTCTGTGGCATTACACCATCATTTGCAGCAACAACTAATATTGCTATATCAGTAATTTGTGCACCTCTTGCACGCATTGCAGTAAATGCTTCATGTCCAGGTGTATCTAAAAATGTTATTTCTCTATCTTTAATCTTTACCTTATATGCTCCTATCGCTTGAGTTATTCCTCCTGCTTCTCCTTCAATTACATTTGTTTGTCTAACTGCATCTAAAAGAGAGGTTTTTCCATGGTCTACATGCCCCATAACTACTACAACTGGTGGTCTTGGTACTAAATCTTCTGCTTTATCTTCACTTTCATCAAATAATTTTTCTTCATCTGAAACAACCTCTTTTTTTATAGCTGTTACTCCAAATTCTTGTGCAATTAAAAACGCAGTATCAAAATCCACTTCATTATTTATTGTAGCCAATATTCCATAGCTTAGTAATTTTTTTATTATTTCTCCACTAGTTTTCTTTAGTTCTGTACTTAAATCCTTTACAGATATACTTTCTGGAATAGTTATTTCTGTTAGTTGGAATATTTTTTGTTTATTTCTTTCAGTTGAATTATCTGTTTTTTTCTTATTTCTTTTTCCTCTAGTTGTTGTTAAATCATAATAATCAAGCATTGAACCTTCATCAAACATATTTGATAGCCTATTTTCTTGTTTTAAATCTTTAAGTTTATGACTGCTAAATTCCTCATAATTATTTTTTCTTGATCTTGATGTCTTTTTATTTTGTTTATTTTCATCATATTTATTATTATTTTTTTGCTTATCAATAGCTCTACTTGCATAGTCTCTTACATTTTCTTTTTCCCCTATGTCTGCAGACATGATATTTTTTATGTTTTTCTCTACTCCTCTTTCATCTAGAGGCCTTTTTTGACCATATTGTCCATTATTTCTATTATAAAATTTATTATTTTGATTTCCAAAATTATTATTTCTATTACTTCTATTAAAATTTCTATTTTGTCCAGCAAAATTATTATTTTTTCCATCTCTATTATATGGTCTATTGTTTTGACTTCCAAAATTGTTATTTCTACCATCTCTATTAAATGTTCTATTATTTTGGTTTCCAAAGTTATTGTTTCTATGTTCTTTATCCATTGTTTTATTATTATAATTATTACCTTTTTCTTGTTTCATATCCTTTTCTATTTCTTCTACAATTTCCTTTTTCTCAATAACTTCTTTTTTTTCAACAACAGTATCTTTTTCAACACCTGTTGTATCTATTATTTTTTCTTCCTTTTTCGTTTCTTGCTTTTGCTCTTCTTTTTTAGATGTTCCAAACAATTCACTAACTGACATTGGCTTGGTAGGTCTATTTCTATACACAATGTTATAGTCTTTCTTTCTCTCTCTTTCTACAAATCCTATACCATTTTTTTGAGTTTGCTCTTCAACCTTTGGTTTGATTGTTTTCTCTTCTTCATTCATTATTACTTGTCTTCTAATAATGACTGGTCCGTTTGTTTTTTCTGTAATTTCCTTTTTAGTTTTTTTATAGCTTTCCTCTATTTTTTTTGCATCATCTTCTGCTAATGTACTTAAATGGCTTTTTACATCTATTCCTAATTCTCTTGCTCTTTCAAGAACCTCTTTACTTGTAACTCCTATTGTTTTTGCTATTTCATGCACTTTTATTTTATTCATATTATTCACCCCCATATTATTTATTGTATGTTTTCTTTTTTACTTTTTCTTTCAATAATTACACCCCTTATATTTTCATAAAGTTGATTATTTATTTTTGTTTTAAAAACTCGTTCTAATCTTTTTGTTTTTATAGATTTTTCGAGGCATTCAATATCATTACATATATATGCACCTCTTCCTTCTGCTTTTCCAGTTTCATCTACAAACATTTCTCCACTTTTATTTAGAACTAACCTTATTAATTCATTTTTATTTTTTTTTGAATTACATCCCATACATGTTCTTTGAACAATTTTTTTCATTATTCTTCTATTCCCTCTTTATCTTCGCTTTTTTCTTTATTTTCATTATATTCTAGTAATTTTCTAAACTGTGATTCGCTTTTTATATCTATTTTCCATTTTACAAGTCTTGCTGCAAGTCTTGCATTTTGTCCTGCTTTTCCTATTGCAAGTGATAGTTGATCATCTGGTACTATTACCTGTGCAAACTTTTCTTCTTCTTTTACATCTATGGCCATTACTTGTGCAGGAAGTAATGCTGCTGATATAAATGTTGCAGGATCTTCATTCCATTCTATAACATCAATTTTTTCTCCATTTAGTTCATTTATAATACTTTGAATTCTTATTCCCTTAGGTCCAACGCAAGATCCTACTGGATCAATATCTTGATTTGTTGAGTAAACTGCTACTTTACTTCTGTTTCCAGCATCTCTTGCAACGCTTTTTATTTCTATTAGTCCTTCGTAAATTTCTGGAATTTCAAATTCAAATAATTTTCTTACAAAATCAGGATGATTTCTTGAAACTAAAACCTGTGGAGCTCCTTTTGTTCCTCTTTCTACACTTACTACATATGCTTTTAATTTATCATTTACTTTATATGTTTCAGTTGGTATCTGTTCTTTTAAAGGCATAATTCCTTCTAACTTTCCTAAGTCTAAAACAACAGTTCCTCCATCTGCTTTTTGTATTATTCCAGAAACTATTTCACCCTTCCTATTATTATATTCAGTAAATACCATGTTTCTTTCCACTTCTCTTATTTTTTGCATTATTACTTGTTTAGCTGTTTGCGCAGAAATTCTTCCAAAATCTTTTGGAACTATCTCAATATTTATTGTGTCTCCAATTTCTGCATTTTTTTCATATTTTTTTGCATCTTCAAGGCTTATTTGTAAGTTATTATTTTCAACTTTTTCTACTACCTCTTTTTGGCTATAAACATATATTTGTCCTGTAACTTTATCCATTACTACCTTTACATTTTCTGCAGAATCAAAATTTTTCTTATATGCAATAACTAGAGCATCTTCTATTGATTGTAGTAAAAAATCTTTATCTATACCTCTTTCTTTTTCTAATTCCTCCATTGCTATAACTAATTCCTTATTATCAATTGTTTTCATTTATATCATCCTTTCTATTTATTACCAATTATACACTGTTTTTATCTGTGCAATATTTTTTCTTTCTAATTGAATATCTTCCTTTTTTTCGTTTTCTATTATTATTTCATCTTCTGTAAATTCCTTTAGGATTCCTTGATATTGTTTTATTTTATTTACAGGCTTAAATAATTTTATTTGAACTTTTGCACCTATATTTGCTTTATAATGTTTATCTTTTTTTAATGTTTTTTCTATTCCCGTAGAAGATACTTCTAAGAAATACTGTTCTTTTATATAGTCTTCCTTATCTAATATATCTGTTATTGCATTGCTAACTTTTTCACAATCTTCTAATGAAATTCCATCTTGATTTTCTATATATATTCGCAAGTAATATTCTCTACCTTCTTTTATATATTCAACATCATATAGTTCATATCCCATTTTTTCCACTATAGGGCTTACTAATTTTTCTACCTTATTTTCTATATTATTCAATATATATCTCCTTTTCAAAACTTAAGAGTGGGATTATTCCCACTCTTTTAGTAATTATTATATTTGCAGTATTATTATACCCTTATTTTATTGAAATTGCAATAGTTTTATGCGTTTTTTTGATTTTTTTGTAAAATAAATCTTTATAAAAAACTATATTTTATATAAATTCTCGTATTTTATTTGAGCGGTAAAAATTTAGCAAGCATTTTTTTAGTTTCAATTATATTTACATCTTCATCCTTAAATAATATTGGGTGAATTATACTGTCTTTGAATATTATTTTTTTATTTTGAAAAAATAATGTTATGAATCAAATTTTAGAAAATAAACACATCAAATTATTTAAAAAAAGAAAATATATTACAATATTATGTATATGCTTTATTTTTATAATTGGCATTATGTTATATTTCTTTTTTAAAAAATATAACGAGAAACATATTTCAGAAATTTCTAATATAACAGCCAAAAGTTATAATATTATACATTTATATTCAAATGATATTAATTCTGATTACATAGCAAATAATAATCATGCTATGATAATTGGAACCATTAAAATCCCAAAAATTAATATATCATATCCTATTTTTTCCGAATACTCTGAAGAGCTTCTAAAAATATCAGTATGTAAATTATATGGTCCAGATATAAATACCTCTGGTAACCTGTGTATCATTGGTCATAACTATAATAATGATGAATTTTTTAGTAATTTAAGTACACTCCAAATTAATGATGTTATTGATATCTATGATTTAAAATCAAATTCTATGTCTTATTACTTGTATGAAAGAACTGAGGTAGAGCCTGATAATCTAAATTATTTAAATCAAGATACCCATCGGTATACCTGAAATAACCTTAATTACATGTAATAATTCTAATCGGTAAAAGGATAATTCTTAAGGCAAGGGCAAAAAAATAGAAGGCAATTAATGTCTTCTATTTATATTAATTATTAATCATTATATTCTCTTATCTTTTTATATGCATATACTGCTGATACAGCAAATATTACAACGAAAATTAATCCTGCGTAACTTCCTATACCTGCATGTGGTGTAGTAGATGGTAAATTTTCATTAACATTTGTGTTGTTTGAAGTATTAGTATTAACATTTGCATTTAAATTTTCATTTACATTATCTGTGTTTGTTCCCTCTGGTATTTCCTCTGCATTTTCATTGTTTGATATATTTCCGCTCTCATTTTGAAGCATCTCATTAAGTTCATTTAAAAAGTTATCACTTGTTGCATATGTTTTAAATGTCACTCCAACAACTAATAAAATAGCTACTAAACATACAATTAATTTCTTTACATTATTTTTTTTCATTTGAAACTCCCTTTCTTTATAATATTATTACCAATATAAATATTTATACTACATTTTTTTATTTTTTTCAAGTTTTTTTATATATTTTTTTATATTTTTTTAATTTTTTAAAAGCTCTTTTCCACCTTTTATATAACTCCAACCCGAAAAAATTGTTGCAATAACTGATATTAGCATAAATGATGAAGCTAATATATTGATAACTAGATTATACCCTGTTAAATTTTTCGACATAAAATCGCAGAAAACATTTATATCTATAAAACTCAATATTATTGCAATCATCTGAGTAACTGTTTTCAATTTTCCCCATATATTTGCTGCAATAACTTTTCCACCTTTTTCTACAGCAATTAATCTATATCCAGATACTACAAATTCTCTTGATAATACAATAATTGGTATCCATGCTGGTAATTTATTAAATCCAACTAGTATTAGCATTGCAGATAGTACCAATATTTTATCAGCAAGTGGATCTGCAAATTTCCCAAATGTTGTAACCTGATTGTTTTTCCTTGCAATTTTTCCATCTAAGTGATCTGTTATTGAAGCTACTATAAAAATAAAATTTATAATCCAATAAGTTATTGGTATATTAAATAAAGTTTTTTGTATATCTAATAAAGATATTATTACCATTACTGGTACAAGTATTATTCTAAATATTGTTAATTTATTTGGTAAATTCATTTTTCCCCTCCAATTTTTATTTTCTCTATTTTATAATATGTTCATAAGTTTTGCAATATTTTAAAATCATTTTTTTAATTTATATTTATATATTAATAAATTTATACAAAACTTTTTCATAAAAAATATAGAGCACATAACTTTGTACTCTATAATATCTTTATTAACTATTTTATTATTACAATATTATACAAATTAATCCTCCGCTTCCTTCGTTTACTATTCTTTCCAATGTTTCTTGTAATTTTCCTTGTGCTTCTTCAGGCATCTTATATAGTTTATTTTGTAATCCCTCATTTACTAATTCGTGAAGATTTTTACCAAATATGTTTGATTCCCATATCTTTTTTGGATCACTTTCAAATTCAGCTAATAAGTAATTTACCAATTCCTCTGATTGTTTCTCACTTCCTACTATTGGAGACACTTCTGTTTCAATATCTGCTCTTATCATATGTATTGACGGAGCCTTTGCACGTAGTCTAACACCATATCTTGAACCATGTTTTACCATTTCGGGCTCATCTAGAATTAGTTCATCCATACTAGGAGTTACTATTCCATATCCTTTTTGCCTAACAGCTTGTAATGCCGATGAAATTTTATCATAGTCTTTTTTTACATTTGATAAATTTGATATTGTAGTAAATAAATCTGCCTCATTTGCAACCTCTACACCAGTAATTTCTGTTAATACTTTATAAAATAAATTTTCCTTTAATATTATATTAACATTAATAAATCCATTGCCTAAATTTATCTCATCTATTGTTGTTTTTAAAATAATTTCTGTTTGTTTTATCTTAGATGCTCCTACTTCAATATTTTTTATTGTTTTTACATCTTTAAATGCTTCTCTTAGCTCATTTAAAAGTTCTACTTTTAACTCATGTTCATCATCTAAGCCATCAATCCATCCAGGGAAATTTATATTTATTCTTTCTATTGGGAACTCATATAAAACTTTTCCTAAAATGTTATTGACATCTTCACTATTAAGATTAGTACAATTAGTAGGAATTACAGATACCCCATATTTTTCTTCTAATTCTTTTGCTAATTCTAATGTTTCATTTGCATATGGCGTACTACTATTTAAAACAATTACAAATGGTTTATTCATTGTTTTTAATTCTTTTACTACTCTTTCTTCAGCTTCTACATAATCTTCTCTTAGAATTTCAGTTATACTTCCATCTGTTGTAACCAATATTCCAATTGTAGAATGTTCTGTAATTACCTTTTTCGTTCCTATCTCAGCTGCTTCTTCAAATGGTATCTCCTCACTTGACCATGGTGTTTTTACCATTCTAGGTACATCATCTTCCATATATCCTAGTGCATTGTTTACTAAATAACCTACACAATCTACTAATCTTGTTCTTAATTTTAAATTATCTCCTATTTTTATTTCTATTGCTTCATTTGGTACAAATTTCGGTTCTGTTGTCATTATTGTTCTGCCTGCTGCACTTTGTGGAAGCTCATCTCTTGCTCTTTCTTTTTTATAACTGTTTTCTATGTTTGGTAATACCAATAAATCCATAAAATTTTTAATAAATGTAGATTTCCCTGTTCTAACTGGTCCTACTACTCCAATATATATATCCCCATCTGTACGATTTGCAATGTCCTTATATATATTTAAATCTTCCATAATAATTATTACCTCCTATTTAATAAAGTGTTTGTACTACTAAACTTTTATTAATGTATATTAGGAATTTATAATAATTATTACTCTTTTTATAAAAATATTTAATTATTTTTTAGTATTTTATAACTAATCTATCAAATTTTGATTTTATATAATTTTCTAATTTTTTCATAAACTCTGGAGCTTTTATTTCTTCTCTTGCTACCATACTTAAACCCTTCTCCCAACTTGCTGTTAGCTTTGGATTTAGCATATCTGGCATTGATTTATTAACCACATCAAAAATTGCTTCTCCTTTTTTTGTAGGTGTTATTATTTGAGTTTTGTTATTTATTGCTATGTATTTTATCCTTTCAAGTTTTTTAATAATCTCCGCACGTGTAGCACTAGTTCCTATTCCATCACCTTTTATTTGTTCTCTTAGTAATTCATCTTCTATTAATTTTCCTGCATTTTCCATAGCAAGTATCATGGAACCAGAATTATATCTTGATGGTGGACTTGTTTCTGCCTCTTTTATAGATAAATCTGTATTTGTTATTTTTTGCCCTTTTTTTAAGTTTTTTAGTCCTTGGTTTTCTTCTGCCTTTGTTTCTTTATCTGATTTTAAAATCTCTAAATATCCTGAATTAATACATATTTTTTCATTTGCAAAAAATGTTTCATCATCTATATTAACTGTTACAGCTATTTTATTAAATTCTGCCGGCGGATAAAATATACTTAAAAATCTTTTTACAATTAATTTATATATATTCTTGTCTAAATCATTTAATTTATCATAATTTTCAAATCCCTGTCCTGTTGGAATTATAGCATAATGGTCTGTTATTTTGCTATCATTTACATATTTTGTTTTTAGTAAATTTGTAGAATATTTTTCCTGTATCATTTTAGCTATATATTTTTGTATCTCTTCATCCTTAAATCCGTGTGCTAATCCATTTAGATTTTTAGATATTTCTTTTGCGACAGCTGTCGAAAGTACTCTAGCATCTGTTCTTGGGTATGTTACTAATTTTTTTTCATATAATGTCTGTATAATTTCCAATGTTTGATCTGGTTTAATTTTAAAGCGTTTAGTACACTCATTTTGGATTTCTGCTAAATTAAATAAAAGAGGAGCATTTTCTTTTTGTTTAGATTTTTTTATTCCTGAAACAATTGCATCTTTTTTATCTAATACAGCTATAAAATCTTCTGCATTTTTCTTTTCTTTAAAACCAGTTTCATTATATAGTTCTGGCATTTCAAATTTTTTTGATTTTTCATTTACTTTCCAATCTGCTGTAAAAGTACCATTTTCCGTGCTAAAAGAACCTACAATTTTATAATATTTTGTCTTCACAAAATTTCTAATTTCTCTTTCTCTTGATACAACCATTCCAAGTACACAAGTCATAACTCGTCCAACTGAAATTGATACTTTATCTTCATTTATTTCTTTTGCAACTCTTCTTCCATATATAATTGATAACATTCTTGAAAAATTTATACCAATAAGATAATCTTCTTTTGCCCTTAAATATGCTGAATCTGATAAGCTATCATATTCAGATAAATCCTTTGCTTCATTTATTCCCCTTAATATTTCTTCCTCTGTTTGTGAATCTATCCAAACACGTTTCATTTTTGCCTTTGCATTTGGTTTTGCCATCATAAATACTAATCTTTGTATATATTCTCCTTCTCTTCCAGAGTCTCCTGCATTATATATTTCGTCTATGTCTTCTCTTTGAAGAAGACTTTTTACAATATTAAATTGATTTTGTACGGCTGGTATAATTTCATATTTATATTCTTTAGGTAAAAAGGGAAGTGTTTCCAATTTCCAAAATTTCATTTTTTCATCATATTTTTCCGGATATGACATTGTAACTAAATGACCCACACACCATGTAATAATCCATTTTTCAGATTCCAAATATCCATTTTTTCTATTTGGCTTCACCTTTAATGCTTTTGCAAATTCCATTGCAACTGAAGGTTTTTCTGTTATTATTAATTTTTTCATATTTCACCTTAAAAATATATTCAATTTATTTTAAATCTATTTTTATATGTACATCTTTTAGTTGTTCTTCTTTTACTGTACTTGGTGCTCCCATCATTACATCTCTAGCCTTTTTGTTTTTTGGGAAAGCAATTATTTCTCTAAGATTATCCTCATTAGCAATTAGCATTACCATTCTATCGAAACCAGGAGCTGCTCCTGCATGTGGTGGAGCACCATACATAAATGCATTATATAATGCTCCAAATTTTTTCTTTACATCTTCTTCTGTGTATCCTGCTAATTCAAATGCTTTTACCA
Organism: uncultured Clostridia bacterium; assembly: GCA_944391645.1. Classification (GTDB taxonomy): domain Bacteria; phylum Bacillota; class Clostridia; order TANB77; family CAG-508; genus UMGS1933. Next base: position 18,064 of record CALXUH010000041.1, read on the forward strand.
TTAATTCTGGGTCATGATTTCTTACTGCTCCAGAAGCAACTTCAAATCCATTACATACAACATCATATTGATATGCTAAAATTTCTAATGGATTTTTATTTTTTAGAGCATCCATTCCACCTTGTGGCATTGAAAATGGATTGTGGTTAAAATCTATTGTTCCCTCGTCTGATAATTCATACATTGGGAAATCTACAATTAAGCAAAATCTATATGCATTTTTTTCTAATAAGTCTAAGCGTTTACCAAGTTCTATTCTTACTTGTCCTGCTATTTTTTGAGCAGTTTTTAATTCATCTGCTATGAAAAATATGCTATCATTTTTCTTTACTCCAAGTTTTATTATCTTTTCTTTTATTTCCTCGGTTATAAATTTTGCTATTCCACCAACAAAATTACCATTTTCGTCAACTTTTACCCATGCTAATCCTTTAGCTCCAGCTTCTTCCACTGCATATGTTGTCATATTGTCGAAAAATTTTCTTCCTTGTGATCCACCATTTGGAACTACAATTGCTTTTATTGTTTTATCTTTAAATGCAACAAACTCACAATTTTCAAAAACTTCTGTAAAGTCTTGTATTATAAGTGGATTCCTTAAATCTGGTTTATCTATACCGTATTTTTCCATTGCTTCTTTATATGGAATTCTAATAAATGGCCCCTCATCTACATTCCATGTTGTAAATTTTTTAAATGTCTGTGAAAAAACTTCTTCTAACACTTTAAACACATCTTCTTGTGTTGCAAAAGACATTTCAAAATCTAATTGATAAAATTCACCTGGTGCTCTATCTGCTCTTGGGTCTTCATCTCTAAAACATGGAGCAATTTGATAATATTTATCAAATCCAGACACCATTAGTAATTGTTTAAATTGTTGAGGTGCCTGTGGAAGTGCATAAAATTCTCCTGGATGTATTCTACTTGGAACCAAATAGTCTCTTGCTCCTTCTGGTGATGAATTTGCAAGAATAGGTGTTTGTATCTCTGTAAATCCTAGTTCATCCATTTTATTTCTCAAAAATTTCATTATTTCTGAACGAAGTAAAATATTTTTATGAATTTTATCATTTCTTAAATCTAAGTACCTATATTCTAATCTTAAATCTTCCCTAACTAGTGAATTATCTGTTTTTTCGGAATTAATTTCAAAAGGAAGTACATTTTTACATTTTCCAAGAATTATTATTTTCTCTGTCTCTATTTCAATTTCTCCTGTTGGAATTTTATTATTTTTATTTGTTCTTTCTAACACTTTTCCCTGTACTGAAATTGTCATTTCTGTTACTAATGTTTCACTTATTTTTTTTACATCTTCATTGTCTGTAATAACTATTTGTGTTATTCCATATTGGTCTCTTAAATCTATAAATTTCATTGAACCTAAATTTCTTATTCTTTGTACCCATCCTGCCAAACGTACTTCTTCTCCTTTGTTTATTAGTCTTAATTCGCCACAATTATGTGTTCTATACTCGTTCATAAAATCCCCCTTTACATACTAAAAAACCTAACGTCCATGTATATATAAATATACAGAGGGACGAAAGGTTTTATTATTACCTTCCGCGGTGCCACCCTTGTTGGATATTTCCCACTTTTATATTTAATTTTTTTAGCTCCAATAAGTGTCACATAGAATTTTAAAAATTCTCTTATTATCATCGCTTTAGTTATTGTACTATTTTAATTAATATTTGTCAATAATTATAGCCAAAAATAAGAAATTACTGATTTTTCAAAAAATCTATTGCTCTTTGTAATTGACTATCTTGACTTTCCTCTACTATATCTTCTTCATTTTCCACCTCAATATCTGGAGTAATTCCTATTTCGTGTATTTTATTTCCATTTGGTGTTTTAAATTCTTCTATAGTTATTTTTATTGCTCCACCTATGGCAAGTGGTTGTATCTCTTGCATTATTCCTTTTCCAAATGTTTTTGTGCCTATTATTGTACCTACTTTATTATCTTGAATTGCACCAGCAAATATTTCTGTTGCACTTGCTGAATTTTCATTTACTAAAACAACCATCTTTATATTTTCTGTGTTAGAATTTGTAGATTTTGTTACTGTTTCATTATTATCTTTGTCATATGTTTTTAATATTACATTTCCCTTTGGTACAAATAGTTCTGATAATGAAATTGCCTCTGTTACTAGTCCTCCTCCATTATCCCTTAAATCAATAATTAATGAAGTTATACCTTCTTCTTTTAATTTATTTAATTCTTCTTTAAATTTAGCGGTGCAGTTTTCCTCAAACCCTAGCATTTCAATATATCCAATATTTCCATCTATTATTTTTGAATCAATGTATTTTATTTCTACTGTTTTTCTTTCAACCTCAACAGAAAATATAGTATCATCTCTTATAATTTCCAAATTAACTTTTGTTCCTTCTTCTCCCTTTACTAGGTTAGAAACATCTGTAAGTTCTAATCCATTACATTCTATACCATTAACTTTGTTTATAATATCTCCTGTTTGTAAGTTTGCCGTTTCAGCTGGAGACCCTTCTATTGGAAGTAATACTATAACATCTCCATTTTGATTTTGTGTCATATATATACCTATTCCAACATAATTTCCATTTACAGATATCATTAATTCTTCTAACTCATCCTCTGTTAAATATTCTGTATATTCATCTCCTAAACCAGCAACATACCCTTTTAATGCAGATTCTATCATATCATCTTCATTTATTTCACCATAATACTCGTTTTCTAAATATTTTTTTAGAATTTCTATTTTTCCTTCTAATGTTGCAGTAGAATCTGAAATAGAAATATATTTGGTTAATGCCTCAATATTTCCTCCATCAGTTTTCATATAATAATTATAAAATATAACAGATGTAACTAAGAATGTTATTAATACAGTTACAACAATTACCATTACAATTTTATATACATTGTCTTTTTTATCAAAGTTCATTTTTACCTCCTAAACTATTTTAATAATTTATATAATTTTGTCGGGGATTATATATTATAAATATATAATCCCCATTTTATTATTACAATTATATTTTATAGCTAGTTATTTATACATATTAATATCCTAAATATGGTAATGGATTTACACATACACCATTTCTTCTTACCTCGAAATGTAAATGTGGTCCTGTTGAATTTCCAGTACTTCCAACTGTTCCTATAACTTGTCCTTGCTCTACTGTCTGTCCTTCTTGTACTGTTCTTGAACCAGCAAGCATATGTGCATAAAGTGTCATTGTTCCATCATGGTGATTTATTACTATATATTCACCATAGCTTCTATATGTACCATCTGAATTTTTTAAAGCCTTTGATGTTACTACTGTTCCTGATTTTACAGCAACAACACTTTTTCCAATAACGTTAATATTTACATCAACTCCAGTATGTCCAGCATATGATGGATAATTTTTATTATTTATATTTGAAAGTGAAAGACCTGCAACTGGGAATATGTAGCCATATTCACTTGGGCTACCTTGTATTACAGTAGTTCCTCCTGATGCTGCTTCTTCTCTTGCTATTTGAGCAAGTTCTTGTTGTATTTCTTGTTTATCTCTTTCAAATTGATCTAATTGGTCTTGAAGTGCCTTTTGCTCACTTGACAATTCATCTACATATTGTTGCTTTACTGACTGAGATGCTTTTAGTGCATCTGCTGTTGCCTGTTTACTATTTTTTAAATTTTCTATTTCTGCTTTACTATTTTCTAGTGTAGCTTTTGCCTGTTCTATGCTATTTTTATTTTTTTCTATTGATTCTAATAAATTATTATCATATTCTGCTATTTCTGATACCAAGTAATATCTTGAAATAAAATCACTAATACTTGCTGATGAAAGTAAAACATCTAAATATGTTGTTTCTCCCATTTCATATAATGCTACTAATCTATTTTCTAAGGCTTCTTTTTGATTAGCATAATCTTCTTCTGCTTTTTCCAAATTTTTTTCTTCTACTTCAATTTTATCTTCAAAATCTGATATTTGTAAATCTAAATTAAATATTTCTGTTTCATATCCTGAAATTTCTGCTGTTAATTCCTGTATTTGTGCCATTACACCTGTTAAATTGCTTTCTATTTCTCCAAGCTCAGCTTCTGTTTCATCAATTTTATTCTGTAACTGTGAATTTTCTGCTTCTAGCTCAGATTTGTTTGCAGCAAATACCATCAAAATATTACTTGATAATGCTATAACTAATATTAAAATTATACCTATTATTTTTCTTCTCATTTTTTCCTCCATAATATAAACAATAACATACTAAAAATTGCATTTTCTATTCGCTACTACCAGTTAAATATGGTAATGGGTCTACAAAAGTTCCATTTATCTTAATTTCAAAGTGTAAATGTGGTCCAGTTGATAATCCAGTTGAACCTGCTTTCATTATTATTTCCCCTTTTTCTACTACTTGTCCAACCTCAACTAGTATCTCTGAACCATGTGCATAGTTAGTTACCACACCACCTCCATGGTCTATCATTACAACATTACCATATGAACCAACATAAGATGCTGTTATAACTGTACCTGGGTTTGCAGCTACTACGGCTGCTCCTGTCGTTGCTCCTATATCTATACCATTATGGCTTCTATAATAATGTAATATTGGGTGAAATCTCATTCCAAATGTTGATGTTATAGTAGTATACCCTGGTATTGGCCACAGGAATTCTCCTCCAATAAATTCCGAATCTCCATTTACCATTGCCAAAATTGCCATTTTTGCATCAATATCGTCTAGTTTATCATTATATTCTTCTATTTTTTCTTGTACTTTTAATTCTTCCTCTGTTAATTCTGATACATAGCTATTTTTTATTGTTTTTGCATTTTCTAAAGCGACTAATGTTTTTTCTTGTGTGTTTTTTATTGTTTGTAGTTCTTCAATTTTTTCAGCTAATTGTTTATTTATTTCTTCTATTTTGTTTTTTTCTCTTTCAATTGTTTGTAATAAATCATTATCATATTGTGCAATTTCTCCAATCAAATAATATCTTGAAATAAAATCTGTTATGTTTTTTGAGTTTAACAAAACATCTAAATATGTTGTTTCTCCCATTTCATATAATGCTACTAATCTATTTTCTAAGGCCTCTTTTTGATCTTCATAATCTTTTTGTATGTACACTAATTTTTCTTGTATTTCTATAATTTCTTTTTTTAAACTTTCAATTTGGCTCTGAGTTTCTTCTAATTTAGTTTCTCCTTCAATAATTTGAGCCTCTATTTTATTAACTGCCTCTAGTGTTTCTGTAAGTTCTATTTCAATATTTTCAAGTCCTTGATTAGTTTCATTTAATTCTTGTGTTATTTGTTCTTTTTCTGCTTGCAAATCATCCATATTTATTGCATTAGCTATGCCATATATTCCACATAGCATTACTACAATTATTCCTATGGCTATAATTTTTTTCCTCATTTAAGCATCACCGCCTATCTTGTATTTTTATACCTCAAGATATTTTCTCATAGATATAGAACTACCAAGTATTCCTATTCCTATTCCCAAAATTAAATATACAATAACAATTTCAGTAAATAAATTGTTGAATGATAATATATTTACACCCATTGTTTGAATTGTTTCTGATGCAATAAGTTTACTTATAACTGCATTATATAATATAGCAATTATTCCTAGAGATAAAATACTAGATATAAAACCTATTATTACACCTTCTATTATAAAAGGTGTTCTTATAAAACTATTTGTCGCACCAACATATTTCATAATAGAAATTTCTTTTCTTCTTGCATGTACTGTTAGTTTTATGGTATTTGAGATTATAAAAACTGATATTATAATTAATATTCCTAAAAGTGCTCCTGTTACAATTTTTATCCATTTACCCACCTTTGATAATGTAGCTATTGTTTGGTTATTACTTGTAATTCTTTTTACATTATCTAATTTTTCAATACTTTCTTGAACACTTTCGTTTAAGTCTAAATCTGTAAGTGTAACTACAAAAGACGCAGAAAATTTTGATGGATCCATGGAATCCATTACATCTTGTTTATCTCCTAATCCTTCTCTTACCTCGTTATAAGCATCTTGTGATGTTTTTGGTGTAATTGTATTTACACCATTAATTTGGCTTATTTGTTTACCTAAAGTATCTATTTCTTCTTGTGTTGCTTCATTTAATGCAAATACTCTTATTGCTTGTGCATCCTCAACATCTTCTACCATATTGTTTATGTTTTGGCTAATTGCAAAAAACAATCCAAAAATAAACATTGTTGCACACATTACTCCCAAACAAGAAAATGTTGATTTTTTATTTTTTAATATATTTTTAAATCCTTCACTTAAAAAATAACTAATTACATTGTATTTCATTTTGAGTATCCCCCTTTTCTATCGTCTCTAATAATCACTCCTTTTTCTATTTCAATTACTCTTTTCTTCATTCTATCTACAATATCCTTAGCATGTGTAGCAATAACTAGTGTTGTACCTCTTAGGTTTATTTCACTTAAAAGTGTCATTATATCCCACGCTGTTTCTGGATCTAAATTTCCAGTTGGCTCATCTGCAATTATCATTGATGGGTTATTTACCAAGGCTCTTGCTAAGGCAACTCTTTGCTGTTCTCCTCCAGATAATTCATCTGGATACACTTTGGCTTTTCCGCTTAATCCAACTAAAGATAATACCATTGGCACTTGTCTTCTTATATGTTTTGGTGTAGCCTTAACAATATTCATAGCAAATGCAACATTTTCATAAACTGTTTTATCTTGTAAAAGTCTAAAATCTTGGAAAACAACTCCCATACTTCTTCTTAAATATGGGATTCTTTTTGGTTTTAAAAATGTTGTATCTTTTCCGTTTATTATAATATTACCTTCTGTAGGTTCTTCTTCTTTTAATATTAATTTAATAAGTGTAGATTTTCCGAGAGCCAGATGCTCCTACAAGGAAACAAAAATCTCCTTTTTCTATTTTAAAACTAGCATTATGTACTGCTTCAGTACCAGTACTATATGTTTTAGAAACATTTTTAAATTCTATCATTTTATTACCTCAATATCGTATAAATTTACATTTACATTATAATAATAAAATTTCAAAAAATCAATAGAAAAAGGGGGTATTTTATCAAATGTAATATTCTTGTAATATTTATGTTGTTTTTTTGTAAAACTTACATTTTTATTGTCATATATTAATAGGCAAGGAATAAAAACCTTGCCTATTAATATTATTTTTGTTTTACTTCTTTAATTATATTTTCTGCTGTCAAACCATAATATTCCATTAATTCTTCAGCTTTGCCAGATTTTCCGAACATATCTTTTATGCCAATTTTGGTAAGTTGTGCTGGATAATATTGGGCAAGTACATCTGCTATAGCAGTGCCTAAACCTCCTATTACACTATGATCTTCTACAGAAAT
>CALXUH010000042.1 GCA_944391645.1 uncultured Clostridia bacterium
CAATTCGTCATGCAATAGAAGTAGCATGGGCAAGAGGCCAACAAGATACAGTAGAAAGTATATTTGGATATACGATTTCAGCTGCAAAAGGTAAGCCAACTAATAGTGAATTTATAGCAATGATTGCAGATAAATTAAGACTTGAGTTAAAAACTGCATAGTATGTGGCGAAGTACTTGCAAGAGTAAGAGTACATAGAAATACAAAATCTGTTTGCATAGCTATAAACTCTATGAAAATAGTCATATAATAAGTAAAAAATCAGCAACCAAGGTGATAAATGAAATTGAATAAGACAATAAACTTCCAAGATTTATTGGTTAATATTAAAAAATGTTAATTAAGTAAAATTGGAGGTTTTTATTGTGGAGAAAATTGATTATGAAATAGATGACTTAATATAAGAATTTTAGTTTATAGAATTTGTAAAATTTTGGAATGATTTATTGATTTTTACAAACAAATGTTGTATAGTACTAAACATAGGAAATGAGAATAAGCAGATGTGGTTTGCCTCCAACAAGGAGGTGAGGCTTATGGTAGAAATACAAACGTTAATTGCAACAATATACATATTATATTATTCATTAATTGGGGTAACTATCATAGCAATTGCCTTAATTATAGCATTAGCAGTAATTTTGAGCAAAAGCAAATAAACCAATAAAAAACAGACACATCTGTAAACTTTCCCGAGTTAGATGTGTCAAAACACTAATTTGAGGTTGGCCACGTTTGTGGTTTCTCCATTTCCTATAATTATTATACACAGATTAAATGTATTTGTCAAATAATTTTTGTGGATGATTTTAAATTGGGTAATACATAGCTGATATGGCTTTAATAGAAGATAGTATACTAATAAAAAAAAGAACAATCACAGACAAATTAACATAATATAATATTGGAGGGAGTAATTGTGAATTGTGATTGTAGGTTCAAATTAAAACATTGTTGCAAAATAATTAATATAAGTATTTTAATTTTAGTTATGGTTTTGTTAATAGTATTAATTAGTTATTCTAACAATAATCAAGAAAAATCTATACTAACTGCCATAGCAGTTAATGGAGACAATTCAGAAATAGGAGTAACTAGTATTAAGTTTAGCAAAAATAATATTGTTATAGGTAATGCTATTAATCATACTCCTGGAAGTGATGAAATTCTAATCAATGAAGATGGTATATATCAAATTTCATATCAGTTATATGGGCAAAGAAAAACGATAGGAACATTTAATTTTGCAGCTGTCTTATTGATAAATGGAAATGAAGTAATAGATACATTTAATGAAAGTCCTATACTAAGAGACAATGTTGTAAATAGAATGACCATTACAAGTACAGTAATTCTAAAATTAAATAGTGGTGACATTCTAAAATTACAGGGAGTTTCTATTGAAGACATCACATATACTAATGCTAGAATAGATATTGAAAAAATAGATTAAACAATAAAAAATTCTAGTTCTTGTTAATAAGAACTGGAATTTTTTTAATATTTAAAAAAATTAAAAAAAATATTGAGTATATTATACATTTATGATAATATTTGAATATAAAATTTGAAGGAGGTAAGATATGATAGCAATAGGAGCAGACCATGGAGGTTATAAATTAAAAGAAGAAATAAAAAAGTATTTTGATGAGCAAGGTATTGAATATAAAGACTTTGGAACTTATACGGAAGACAGAGTTGATTATCCAGATATTGCAAAATATGTATCAAAAGCAGTTCAATCAAAAGAATGTGATAAAGGAATATTGATATGTCGTTCAGGATATGGGATGAGCATGGTTGCAAATAAATTTAAAGGAATAAGAAGTGCACCATGTTTTGAAGAAACATCCGCAAAATTTTCTAGAATGCATAATGATGCAAATATACTTGCTTTAGGAGCAGACTACATAACAACAAGTAAGGCTATTCAAATTGTAAGAGTTTGGATTGCAACAAAATTTGAAGGGGGAAGACATAGCGATAGATTAGCTTTAATAGAAGAAATTGAGAAAGAAAATATGAAATAATAAAAAAATATTGTGTTTTTTAGAAAAATATGATATTATATTTAACAATGAAAATATAACCGTTAAAAAAGCAAAGTAAAATACTTAAAAAATACATCCAAGAGAAAATAGGTCATAGGCTGAAAATCTATTTATGTATAGGTATTTGAAATTTCACTTTCTAGGTTTTTTATTGAAATAATAGTAGATAAAAGCGGTTGCAACGTTATAGCTGTTATGAGGTTAATTATTTAATTAATAAAATTAGGTGGTACCGCGTGAAAACTCGCCCTATTGTTTAGGGTGAGCTTTTTAATTTTTAGAAAAATTATAATAAAAATGGAAGGAGCAACACTATTATGAAAGAACAAATTGAAAGCATAAAAGAAAATGCTTTGAAAAAAATTTCTGATGCAAAAGATATTAAATCTCTAAATGAAGTAAAAATTGAATTTTTGGGCAAAAAAGGAGAACTTACAAGTGTATTAAGAGGAATGGGAACACTACTACCAGAGGAAAGACCAATTATAGGTGCATTAGTAAATGAAGTTAGAAATCTTTTAGAATGGGAAATTAGTAAGGCAGAAACAAATTTTAAAGAAAAAGAACTTCAAGAAAAATTAGAAAGAGAAAAGATTGATATTACAATTCCAAGTACAAAAATAATTCGTGGGAGTAAACATCCATTAAATAGAATAATAGAAGAGGTTGAAGATCTATTTGTATCTATGGGATATGATGTAGTTCAAGGACCAGAACTTGAAACTGATGAATATTGTTTTGAAAGGCTTAATCTACCTAAAGGACATCCTGCAAGAGATATGCAAGATAGTTTTTATATAACTACAGAATATTTATTAAGGACGCAAACATCAGCAGTACAAGCGAGAGTTATGCTAGAAAATGAAGAAAAAAGACCAATTAGGGTAATATGCCCAGGAAAAGTATATAGAAGAGATGATGATGCTACACATTCACATCAATTTGCACAAGTTGAAGGTTTGGTTATAGATAAAAATATTTCTTTAGCAGATTTAAAAGGAACATTAGAAGTATTTATGAAAAAAATGTTAGGACAAAATACAAATATAAGGTTTAGACCAAGTTATTTCCCATTTACAGAGCCAAGCTATGAGGTAGATGTTACTTGCTTTAAATGTGGAGGAAAAGGATGTAATTTATGCAAGCAAACTGGATGGATAGAAGTATTAGGTTCAGGAATGGTACATCCTAATGTGCTTAAAATGAATGGTTATGATCCAGAAAAATATACAGGATTTGCATTTGGAACAGGATTAGATAGACTTGCAATGTTTAAATATGGAATAACAGATATAAGAACATTATATACAAATGATATAAGATTTTTAAAACAATTTGATAGAAAGGATGAGGAATATGAGATTAAGTATTAATTTTGTAAAAGACTATGTAGATATACCAGAAAATATAGATGAAAAACAATTAGCAGAAGATATGACTAAAATTGGTAATGAATATGATTTAGCCGAAAGACTAATAAATGTAACAAATGTTATAATAGGGGAAGTAAAAAAATGTGAAATGCATCCAGACTCAGACCATTTACATGTTTGCAAGGTAGATATTGGTAATGAAATTTTAAATATAGTATGTGGAGCTCCAAATGTAAGAGAAGGATTAAAAGTAATTGTTGCACTTCCAGGAGCAATATTACCAGGAGGAGTAATAAAAAGGAGCGTTATAAGAGGAGTTGAATCAAATGGAATGCTTTGCTCTATGGCAGAACTTGGATTAGAAAATAAATTCTTAACAGAAGCAGATAAAAATGGTATACATGAATTACCTGCAAATGCACCTATTGGAGAAGATCCTATAAAATTTATGGGATTAGACGACGAGATTATAGATTTTGAACTTACAGCAAATAGAGGAGATTTACTTAGCATTTTAGGAATGGCATATGAAATTGGAGCAATATATGATAAACCAGTAAAAAATATTGATTTATCTTATGAAGCAAAAGGAGAAGATATAAATAGTAATTTCAAAGTAGATATACAAACTCCAAATTGTTCTATTTTCTTAGCAAAAAAAGTAACAAATGTTACTATAAAAGAAAGTCCAGATTTTATAAAAACTAGACTAATGGCATCTGGAATTAGACCAATTAACAATGTAGTAGACATAAGTAATTATGTAATGCTAGAAACAGGTCAACCTCTTCATTTCTATGATTCAGATAGATTGGGTAATAAAATAATAGTAAGAATGGCACAAGAAAAAGAAAAATTAACAACTTTGGACGGGCAAGAAAGAGAACTCTCTAAGGATGATATTGTTATTGCAGATGACAAAAATGCAGTGGGCTTAGCTGGAGTAATGGGCGGATTAACCACAGAAATAGAAGAAGATACAAAAAACATAATAATAGAATCAGCAATATTTGATGCAGTAAAAATTAGAATGACAGCAAAAAAAATATTAAGAAGTGAAGCAAGCTTAAGATTTGAAAAAGGAATTGATCCAAATAGAACATACATGGCAATTGAAAGAGCTTGTAATTTGCTTGAAAAATATGCTGATGCAAACATTGTAACAGGTATTGTAAAATACGATACAACGAAAAAAGAAAACAAAAAAATAAATATAACAAAAAATAACATTACAGATTTATTAGGAATTGAAATTTTTACAGAAGAAATACTAGATGTATTTAGAAAATTGGGATTTACATATAGCCTAAATGGAGACATTATAGAGGTTAATGTTCCAACAAGAAGATTAGATATATCTATAAAAGAAGACCTTATAGAAGAAGTTGGAAGAATTTTTGGTGTAGATAATATAAAAGGTAAATTACCAGTTCTTTCGTCAAGACCAGGCAGTTATGATAAGGTAACAAGACAAATAAGAAATAAAATGATAAGTTTGGGGTTAAACGAAACTCTATCTTATGTTTTAGTAAATGATAAAGAAGCTACTATGTATTCTACAGATGAATATGAAATAGTTAAACTTTTAGATCCAATGACTGAGGAAAGAAATACTTTAAGATATAGTATGATACCTTCTATGGTAAAAATATATGAATATAATAAAGCAAGAACATTAAAAGATATAGCAATATTTGAGATAGGAAAAGGATTTTCAAAACAAGGAGAAACTTATAAAGAAGAAACAAAATTATGTGCATTAATGACAGGTGAATATGGACTTGGAATAAATAGCAAAATACAAGTAGATTTTTATGTAGTAAAAGGAATTGCTGAAGAATTATTAAATTATTTAGGATATGAAAACAGATACAGCTTTGTAGTAAAGGAAAATTTACCAAAGGAATTTCATCCATATCAAACAGCATATATATCAGTAAATAACGATATAGTTGGAATTATAGGAAGATTACATCCAAATATTTCAAAAGATGCCACATTTGTTATGGAAATAAATTTAGATAAATTACTTGCTAAAAAAGTTGGTAAAATGAAGTTTAAGGAAATATCAAAATTTCCATCAGTTAAAAAAGATTTAGCAGTTATAGTTGATAAACAAATAACAGCTGAAGAATTAGCAGTGGCAATAAAAAAAGCAGGAAGTTCATTACTTACAAAAGTAGAATTGTTTGATATATATACAGATTCTAGTATTGGTGAGAACAAAAAGAGCTTAGCATATTCATTAACATTTGAAAATAGCAAAAAAACATTAACAGATGAAGAGATAAATAAAGAAATGGAAAAAATAATTGAAATAGTAAATAAAAAATTTGGGGCACAATTAAGAGGATAAAATTAATACTATAAAACAGTAAAGGGGATTTATATGGATACAAGGCCAATAGGAATGTTTGACTCAGGAATTGGAGGATTAACAGTTTTAAAAGAAGTTAAGAAAGTTTTGCCTAATGAGGAAATAATGTATTTAGGAGATACTAAAAGATTTCCATATGGTTCAAAATCTAAAGAAGCTATAGTTGAGGCATCGAGAAACTGTATAAAATATTTAATGAAAAAAAATGTTAAATTAATTGTAATAGCATGTGGTACAGCAACAAGCCAGAGTTTAGACATATTGCAAAAAGAATTTGATATTCCTATTATAGGGATAATAGAACCAACAGTTAGGTATTTACAAGAACATGTAAAATCAGAAGAAACTATAGGAATAATTGCAACACAAGGTACAATAAGGAGCATGGCATGGGAGAAAAATATACAAGAAAAACTTCCTAATATAGAAATAAAGTCTGAAGAAACACCTCTTCTTGCAACTATGGCGGAACAAGGATGGACTAATAATAAAGTGGCAAAATATACAATAAAAGAATATATGAAATGCTTTAAAAAGATTGATAGGCTTATTTTGGGATGTACACATTATCCACTATTTGAAATCTTAATAAAAAAAGAATTAAGTAAAAAAGTAGACATAATAAATACAGGTGAAAAAGTTGCAGATTATTTAAAAAAATATTTAGAGGATAAAAAAATACAAAATAGTAATAAAATAAAGCAATTCACTATTTATTTAACAGATAAAGAAACAAATTTTGCAAAATTGGCAAAACAATTGTTAGAGCAAGAAATTGAAATAAAAGAAGCAAAATTTTAAAAGGCATTAGTAAAGAAATTTTGTCGAATTGTGTAATATATTGCGACCAAAATATGTTGCATAAGACACAAAAGTGTATTATTATTGTAAGGTGCTTTTTAAAGCAAAATACATAGGAAAGGAGAAAATAAACTAATGAGTTCTAGAGTCTACTGTGGAAATGCTTTCTTAGATAGAGGAGACCTAAAAGAAAATAACTTAATAAATAGAATAGAATTAGAATATTACAGAACAAGAAAGAGAAAAAATTATTTCTTAAGAGAAGATACAGAAACTTATGGAATAGAAATTGTTAAAAAGGAATACAATGGGAAAAAAGTAAATATAGAAAGAGAAAAAGTTGACAAAATAAGCGATAAAATAACTACGATTGATTTAATATTAAATAAGTTAAAGGAATTTAAGGTTACACCTATAACTTTAAAAGACATAGTTCATGATATAATGAATAAATAAAAATTAAAATCTTGCCTAAAAAAGGTAAGATTTTTTTATAATATTAAAATATTACAATTTAGTATTTTTTTCTTCTACAAATTATGATATATTATTAGTAAAATTTAGGAGGAAAATATGGGTACAAATTGGACAGAAAAACAAAAACAAGCAATTTATGAAAAAGATACTAATTTATTAGTTGCAGCTGCAGCTGGAAGCGGGAAAACTGCGGTGCTAGTAGAACGAATTATAAATAAAATAACTGTTGATAATATTGATATTGATAAGCTTTTAATAGTAACTTTTACAAATGCATCAGCAACTGAAATGAGAGAACGTATATTAGAGGCATTATATAAAAAGATTGAAGATGAACCAGATAATAAAAATTTACAAAGACAAATTTTGTTATTAAATAAGGCAAACATATCTACAATACATGCATTTTGTTTAGATGTTATTAAAAACAATTTTTACCAAACAGATATTGCCCCAAATTTTAGATTAGCGAATACTCCAGAAGTTGAGCTATTAAAAATGGAAGTTATTGAAGAAATATTTGAAGAATTATATGAAGAAAAAAATAAGGAATTTATAAATCTTGTAAATATTTATGGCGGATATAGAGATGATGAAAATTTAAAAGAAATAGTATTAAAAATATATAAATTTATACAAAGTACACCTTTCCCAGATGAATGGTTAGAGGAAAATGTAGAAAAATTTAATTTAAAAAACATAGATGATTTTTCCAAAACAAGTTGTGGTAAAGTATTAATAGAAAACTTAAAAGAAGAAGTAAGTTCTTCAATAAATAAATTAAAAAATATTAGTAAAAAATTAAAATTTGAAAATGATTTAGAAAAGTTTTATTTTTGTATTATAGATGATATTCAAAAGTTAGAAGAGATTTTAGTATTAAATACATGGGATGATATTTATAATGCAGTAAGCTCTTTGAAGTTCAAAACATGGCCATCAAGTAAAAACATTATTTCAGAACAAAAAGATATAGCAAAAGAAGTAAGAGATACAATAAAAAAGAATATAAATAAATATAAAGAAAAAATTTTTATTTATAATTCTAAGCAAGCAAGAGCTGATATTTATGAAATGTATGGTATATTAAATACTCTAAAAAATTTAATATACAAATTTATGCAAAAATATAGAGAAGCAAAAAGAGAAAAAAATATTATAGATTTTAATGATATAGAACATTATGCTTTAAATATTTTAGTAAAAAAAGATGAAAAAGGAAAATATATTGCCACAGATGTGGCAAAAAAATATCAAAAAAAATTTGAAGAAATAGCCATAGATGAATATCAAGACAGCAATTTAGTACAAGAATATATTTTAACTACTGTATCAAGAGGCAATAATATTTTTATGGTAGGAGATGTAAAACAAAG
>CALXUH010000043.1 GCA_944391645.1 uncultured Clostridia bacterium
AAATATGCGCCTAAACCAATTGGTGCGTAATACATAATTATTTTAATAAAATTCATTATTACTTCGTTGGCTGATATTAAAAAATTTTGTACTGGTTTACCTTTTTCACCAGACATATTAATTGCAATTCCTACCAATATTGAAACAACAAGTAGTGCAATTATATTGTCTTTAGATATTAATTGGTTAAAATCATTAACAGTTAGAACAGAAACAGTTCTTTCTAAAAATGATATTTCTTCTGAAGTAACATCTACGTCTTGAGTTTCTAAAGAAGCTCTAATTTGTTCACCATCTTCTGGATTAACTAGGTTAAAGGAATAAGTGCTAAGTAGTCCTACTAAGACAGCAACTAATGAAGTGAAGATTAATACACCTACAATAGTAAGCATAATCTTTCCAAGTCTTTTAGGTTGTTGCATTTTTGAAATTGAAACTGTTATACTAACAAAAATAAGAGGAATAATTGCTATAAACAGCAAATTCAAAAAAATGTCTCCTAAAGGACTAATTACAGCTGCTTTTTCTCCATAAACTATCCCAATGATAGCGCCAACAATTATTGCAGCTAATAAAATAATTGTGGACTTATAAGTATTAAAAAATTTTTTCATTTTGATCTCCTTAAAGAAAGAGTATCGTGTGAAGACTATAATTATATTCTCCCGCTGTTTATGATTATAATATTATATTCAAAAAAAAACAAGATATTAACTGTTATTTTATTTTTAATTTTTAAAAATTTATTATATCTATTGAAAAAAACTTTTAATTTATAATATAATGTAACAAAGATTATTTTTAGGTGGTATTATGCAAAAATTTTCCGAATATATTTTAAATGAAAAAGATTTTGTAAAAAAAATTAATATTATGGAACTTGTATCAAAGAAAGTACCAATTTTTTTTGATAAATCAGTTATTTTTAAAGCAATTATTGCAAAATTGTTTATTGAAACAATGAAAATAGATGTAGATGAAAATCTTGTTATTACGGCTTGTTTATTATATGCATGTAAAAAAAGTAAAGATGCTCAAAGTTTAGACAAGGTTAGGTCATATGCTCAAGAAAGTGCAGATTTCCTTAAAAAAATAGGATTTTCTGAACGATTTTGTAAAATTTGTTTAGAACATAATCGATACAATAATAGTAAATCTCGTGAAAAAGAAAGTGATATATTAGAACTTGTAGATCAATTAGGTGGAATGATGGTAGATAGGGAAGAAAGACGAGGCTTTCCACTTGATGAAGCCATTGTTTTAATAGAACATAGAAACTTAAAAGATTATGATAATATATACTTGGAAACTTTTAAAGAATTTATAAATAAGGAAATGGAGATAGTTGTATGATTGGAAAAGGAAAGTTGTTTGATATAATTTCTAGAACAGCAGATGATGTAAACAATACAGAAATTACAAATTATACTATGTTAGAAAATTATAAGCTAAGAAGAGAAAAATTTGATAAACAATATTTAAATAAAGACTGGGAGAGGTAATATTTATGTATGAAGTATTTGCAGATTTACATATTCATATTGGAAGAACGGAAAATAATAAACCTATAAAAATTACAGCAGCTAAATCTTTAAACTTTGCAAATATTGCAAAAGAATGTCGAGAAAAAAAAGGTATCGATATTGTAGGTATAATAGATTGTGCATCACCCTATGTTATAGAAGACATAGAAAATTTTTTAAAAACTGGTGAAGCATATGAGATTTATGATGGTGGAATTATATACAAGGATAAAATTTGTATAATACTAGGAAGTGAAATAGAAACTTCTGAGGTAGGTTTAAATAATCATTGTGGAAGTGCACACAATTTATGTTATTTTCCACATTTAGCAGATATTAAGGCCTTTTCTAAGGAGATGAGTAAACATATAAAAAATATAACTCTTAGTTCTCAAAGAGCAAATATTTCTGCTTATGAGCTAATAGATATAGTTAAAAAATATAATGGAATTTTAATTCCAGCACATTGCTTTACACCTCATAAAAGTTTTTACGGGAATTGCACAGATAGACTAGAAAAAATTTTTAAAGAAAAATATAATGACATACCTGCAATTGAATTGGGCTTGAGCGCAGATACATTAATGGCTGATATGATATCTGAACTGGAAAGTAAAACATTTCTTACAAATTCAGATGCACATTCACTTCCTAAAATTACAAAGAAATATAATAAATTGTTAATAAATGATATCAGTTTTAAAAAATTTGTAAAAGCATTAAAAAATGAAGATGGAAGAAAAGTTATTACAAATTATGGATTAGACCCTAAACTAGGGAAATATAATAGGACCTATTGTGAAATTTGTAAAAAGGTAATCGGAGGGGAAGCACCTGTATTTAAATGTGATACATGTGATAGTAAAAATATCACAATGGGAGTTTATGATAGAGTACAAGTTATAAAAGATAAACAAGAAAGTAAAAGTCCAGAAAATAGACCCCAATATATTTATCAAATCCCATTAGGATTTATTCCAGGTTTAGGACCAAAAGCAATAGGAAAATTGCTTTCTTCTTTTGGAACTGAGATGAATATATTACATAAGATTTCATGTGATGATATTGAATCTATTGTAGGAAAACAAAATGCAAATAATATTATATTAGCAAGGAATGGAAAACTTAATATAAATGCTGGTGGTGGTGGTAAATACGGAAGAGTTAAATTAAAATAATAAAATATAGATTTTTCATGCTTAAGCTTGTTCTTTTTTTTAGTTTTTAGAATACAAATTAGATAAGAAAAAGGAGGCTAAAAAAAAGAATGCAAAAGAAATTGAAAAATCAATATAATTTTGGAATCAGGCAAACTATTATTAACCATATTGGTAAAAATATACATATTTATTTTAAACTTATAATTATTTTTATTATTGGCATTTGTATAGGAACGATAGTTGTTAATCAGCTACCAGAAAACGAATTAAATAGTATTAGTGTATACATAAATAATTCAATAAATGTATTAAAAAATAACAATGATGTTCCAAAAATCCAAATATTAAAAATTTCTTTAGTGAAAAATATTTTTATAGTTTTCTTAATATGGTTTCTAGGATTGACTCTTATAGGAAATTTAATATTATATGGTTCAGTATTAATTATAGGAATAACTTTTGGATATACCATTTCTTCAATTATGACTACTTTTACATTTATACAAGGAATTTTGTTCTTTTTTACTGCTATGTTATTTCAAAATATAATTAGTATACCATCGTTAATATTTTTAATTGTTCAGGGGATTAAAGCAAGTAAAGATCTTACTAATAAGCAATATAATATAAAGCACATAATTATAAAATACACTATGTTTTCATTAATTACTTTAATTTTATTAATTTTGTCATCACTAGTAGAAACATATATTTCAGGGAATTTAATATTTTATATTATAAAATATTTATAAAATAATATAAAATCTATTTACAATTTTAATTTAATTTGATATAACAATAAACATATTATTATGTACACAAAAAAATATATAAAGGAGCAGAAAAATGGAAAAACAAATTGAACTTTTTTTTAATTTTATAAAAAATGAAAAGAAATTATCTGATAATACATTTCAATCTTATAAAAGAGATATTTTACAGTATAAAGACTATATTGATGTAAACAATTTATCTTATACTAATGTTAAAGAAGACGATATTCAAGCTTATTTATTATACTTAAAAGATTTAAACAAAAAAGCTACCACTATTTCTAGGCATTTAGCATCAATTAGGCTATTTTACCAATATTTGTTAAAATTTAACAAAGTAAAAAAGGACCCTACTGCAAATGTTCAAGCTCCAAAAATTAATAAAAAGGCTCCATGTATTTTAACATCTGAGGAAGTTAATCTTCTTTTAAATCAACCTAAAAATGTTGATTTGAAAGGAATTAGAGATAAGTCAATGCTTGAATTTGCATATGCTACTGGTATGCGTGTTACAGAAATTATTTCTTTAAATATACAAGATGTTAATTTAGACGAGGGAGTTGTAATTTGTACTACAAGGTCAAAAACTAGATCAATTCCTTTAGGAAAAATATCTTTAAATGCACTTAGAGATTATGTAACAAATGTAAGAGATGTTTTAATAAAAGATGCAAATGAACAAGCCTTATTTGTTAATATAAATGGTAAAAGATTAACTAGACAAGGTGTATGGAAAATTGTAAAATTTTATAAGGAACAGGCACATATTACAAAAGAAATAACCCCACATGTTTTAAGGCATTCTTTTGCAACACATTTGTTACAAAATGGAGCAGATTTAAAGTCTATTCAAACAATGCTTGGTCATTCAGATATATCTTCTACACAAGTATACATACAATTTCAAAATGATAATTTAAAAAATATATATAAGAAAGCTCATCCAAGAGCTTAAAAAGGTAAAAAAACTAAAATGCTAAATTAGTATTTTAGTTTTTTTAATATTTTTTTATTATTTTATTGACAAAATACAAACAAGTGTTTATAATATAAATATACGAATAATTGTTCGTAAGGGAGGAGATTTTATATGAAAATAAAAGATGTAAAAAAATTTATAAAATGTATATTTATATTACTAGGAGTTATATTTATATTATCTTTATTATTTATAAAGTCAACATTATCTTATACAAAACATGAATTTAAAACAATATATATTAAATCTGGAGATACACTTTGGAACATAGCTATGAGTTTACAAGAAAATAATTCTTATTATAAGGGGAAAGATATTAGATATATTATAAACGATTTAAAAGAGATAAACAATTTAAATAATAGTACATTATATATTAATCAAGAATTACAAATTCCAATAATATAAAAGAAAGAAGAAGGAGTAAATAATTATATATTTATTCCTTATAGATTAGCTAGAGGATTACTTTCAACAGCATTTCTAACTTGCACATTATCTACATGAGTATAAATTTCTGTAGTAGCAATACTCTCATGTCCCAAAAGTTCTTGTAATGCTCGTATATCAACTTCTCCATATTGATACATTAATGTCGCTGCAGTATGTCTTAATTTATGTACAGAATATTTAGTTATATCTAATCCAGCTTTTAATAATTCTTTTTTAATAATTGCTTGTACAGTTCGATTACTAATACGTTCTTTACGTTCACTTAAAAATAGAGCATCTTTAGAATCGTATTTTATATTTGTTTTTGGTCTATATTCTAAATAATCATTTATAGCATTTAAACAAGCTTTATTTAAATATATAGTGCGTTCTTTATTACCTTTACCAATAACATTAAGCTTACATTCAGAAAAATTAATATGACTTATGTTTATACCAACAAGTTCAGACAAACGCATACCACAATTTAAAAATAATGTAGTTATTGCAAAATCTCTTTTATTATTTCTATTATTTATATCTTGACAAACTTCTAATAATTTTTTACTTTCATCTAAACTTAAATATTTAGGTATTCTTTTCCCTAATTTAGGCGTTTCTAAATATTGGGCAGGATTATTATCAATAAGCTTTGCTTTCCTTGCTAGAAAGTAAAAAAATACTTTTATACTTGACACTTTACGAGCACGTGTAGTTGGTTTGCTTTTTAAAACTGTAGCCATATATGCAATATATGAATGAATATCATCTAAAGTAATTTCTTTTATTTGCTCAATAGTCATAGTAGCAATATCAACTTCTTTAAAATTATTGGTCTTCCCAGATTTAATAAACTTTAAGAAATTAGCAATATCATAATTATATTCTTTTACAGTATTGGGAGATTTGTTTAAAATGGTAATATTGTAATCTAAAAATGAATTTAAAAAATCTGGATTCTCGTCTCTGTTAATCATAAAAATCACTACCTTTCAAAATATCATATTATGTATTTAGACTTAATTATTATATAACAAAAGTTTATAAAATAAAAGATAAAATTTAATATAAAAAAATAACCCTAGATATAAAATATCTAGGGAAGATATAAGATTAATACATGTCACCATATTTTTTAATATATATTTTTTTTGCAAAAATTGCAACAAAACAGTATAAAATAGGTACACCAATAATAACTGAAAAATATTTTAAGTCAAGTGCTGTTAAACCTATAATTCGACCTAAAAAAGTATATGGTACTACCATTGCAACAATACTTAATAAAATAGATGAAAAATAAACTGCTTTAGATGCATGACTTTCTTTAAATGGTATTTTAGATGTTCTAATAATATGCATACCCATTAAATTAGATACTACACTATAAGAGAACCATATTGTTTGAAAAACGGCTGCTTCATGTATATCAAAGGTAAACCATACTAATGCAAAAACTATTAAGTCAAAACATGAACTAAGAGGTCCCATGAATAACATAAAATTCTTTAAACTTTTAATATCAAATTTAGTTGGTTTATTTAAGTTCTCTTCATCAACATTATCAAATGGAAGGGTTAATTGTCCAAAATCATATAATAATCCTTCAACTAATAGTTGGATTGGTGTCTCAGGTAAAAATGGAAGAAATACACTTGCAATAATTACAGACATAACTTCTCCAAAGTTAAAGCTTGCTGCTAATTTAATATATTTCATTAGGTTTGCGAAAGTATGTCTTCCTTCTTTAATACCATCAAGTAAAACATGTAAATCTTTTTCAAGTAATATAATATCAGCAGATTCCTTAGCAATATCAACAGCTGTATCTACAGAAACACCTACATCTGAATTCATAAGTGATGGGCTATCATTTATACCATCTCCCATATATCCAACAACATTTCCAGATTCCTTTAAAAGCCTAACTATACGAGCTTTTTGTATTGGTGAAAGTTTGGCAAAAATATTAGTTTTCTTCAAAAGCCTTTTAACTCCTAAGTCAGGTAAACGATCAAGTTGACTTCCAATTACGATTTGATTTGAATTTATCCCAACTTGATTACAAATACATTTTGTGACTTCTACGTTATCTCCAGTTAAAACAATAACTCTTACACCATTCTTTTTAAGTTCTTCAATAGAAGATTTTGCAGTTTCTTTTGGTGGATCAAGAAATCCTATAAATCCTATAAGTGTCATGTTTTTTTCGTCTGAAACATCAAAATCAGTATTTTTATTTAAATTATCTTTTTGGCAAACAGCTACAACACGGAGACCTTGTTTGTTTAAATCTTTAGTAATTCTTTTCATATTTTCTTTAATTTCATGAGTAATAGGTGAAATCTGTCCTTGATAATCAATTAAAGTAGAAATACTTAATATTTCTTCTACAGCTCCTTTAGTTATTAATTGTTTTTTTGAGCCATCATTTACAACTACAGAAAGACGACGACGAGAAAAATCAAAAGGGATTTCATCCACTTTTTTGTATGATTTTGTTGCTTCATCCATATTGTTTTCAAGCCCTCGTTTAATAACTGCTTCATCAATATTACTACGTAAACCAGTTTGAAAAGAAGCATTTAAAAAAGCATATTTTAAAACTCTTAAATCTTCATTTCCCATTACATCAAGATATTTTTCAAGAACGATTTTATCTTCTGTTAATGTACCTGTTTTATCTGTACATAATATATTCATAGTTCCAAAACTTTGTATTGAATCAAGTTTCTTTACAATAGTTTTTTTCTTAGACATACGTAATGCACCTTTAGATAAACTGCTTGATAAAATAACAGGAAGCAAAAGGGGAGTAATACATATTGCAATTGCAACTGCAAATGTAAATGAAACAATTATATCGTGTTTCCATACATTTAATAAAAATACAACAGGAATTAATATAAGCATTAAACGAATTAATAATTTACTTATACTCTCAATTCCTTTTTGAAAGGCAGTTTTAGGTTTGCCTGTAGATAGTGTATGGGCTACTTTACCTAAATATGTGTTATCTCCTGTTAAAATGACTACCGCTTTAGCTGAACCACTTACAACTGTAGTGCCCATAAAACAAATTGTGTCTAAATCAGAAATACTATCAATATCATTGTTTCCAGTTTCAGTATTTTCTAGTTTTTTAATTGCATCAGATTCACCAGTTAAAGATGATTGGCTAATATATAAATCTTTTGATTCAATTATTCTAAGATCTGCTGGAATCATATCTCCAGCTGATAATACAACTGTATCACCTACAACTAAATTTTTAAATGGGATTTTTTTGATTTTTCCATTTCTTAATACTGTTGCCGTAGTAGCAACCAATTCTTTTAATTTTTCAGCTGCTTTATTTAATCTATATTCAGAAAAGAAATCAAGTAAAGTACTAACAGTTACTAATACAAGAATAACTATAATATTTGCAAAATTAGGGTCTTCTGCAAGATAAACATCTGTATATGACAGCATTAATGCAATACCAAGTAAAATACTGTTAAAAGGTGTAAATATGCTTTTTAATAAGTAATTATACCATTTCTTTGGCTTGGTTTGTGTTACTTCGTTTGGACCAAATTTATGCAATTTTTCATAAACTTCATTGTTATTTAGCCCAGAATCTTTAACTTTAAAATTTTTGATAAAATCTTCTTTACATATAGTACATAAATTACCATATATATTTTCAATATTAATGTCATCTTTCTTATCATTAGTCATAATATACCTCCTATAAATATTGTTTACAGATAAAAGTATACTATTATATAAAATATAAGTCAATGAAAAAAAATATAATTTTGTACCTATTTTAATTTGATTTTAAGTATAGATTTAACGAAAGTGAACACCATAATTATGGGTGATTCAAATGTTTAAGCCTAATGCTTTATATTATGAAAAAAATATTGAAAATTATGTGTTAGGGAAAGAATTGTTAGAAAAATACAGTAATATTCCTAAAATAATTATTGATAATCATAATAATATTGCTGAAATGAGGGGAAAAAGTAACAAGGACTTCCCACAAATGAAAAAAAATTTAATAATAGGTATAAGAAAAACGCATAAATTTATAGAAAATCATAAAACTTCTGATTTCCTAGTACCATATACTTCTTCCGGATGTACAGCAATGTGTATGTATTGCTATTTAGTTTGTAACTATAATAAATGTGCTTATTTAAGATTATTTGTTAATAGAGAAGAAATGTTAAATAAAATAATTCGTACTGCAGAACAATCTCAACAAGATTTAACATTTGAAATAGGTAGTAATAGTGATTTAATATTGGAAAATACAATAACAGATAATTTAATTTGGACAATTGAAAATTTTGCAAATTCAAAGAGGGGTAAACTAACTTTTCCAACAAAGTTTAACATGGTAGACGATATTCTTGGCTTAAAACATAATAAAAAAATAGTTATAAGAATGAGCATAAATCCTGAGGAAATTATAAATAAAGTAGAATTCGGAACATCTAGATTAGATAGAAGAATAGAAGCACTAAATAAGTTAGCTGATGCAGACTATCCAATAGGGATTTTAATAGCACCAGTTATTTTGGTAGAAAATTGGAAAAAGCTTTACTCAGATTTAATAAAATATTTATATAATAATCTTAGCATTAAAGTAAAAAAAGAAGTTTTCTTTGAAATTATATTTATGACTTATAGTTATATTCATAATGCTATTAATAAAGAAGCATTTCCACATGCAATAGATTTATTTGATAAAAATTTGATGACTGGGCGTGGTAAAGGAAAGTATATGTATAAAGAGTATATACGTAAAGAAGGAGCAACGTTTTTAAGAGAAGAACTACAACATTATTTTAAAAATAATACTATAATGTATATTGTATAAATACGTATTTATTATTAAAATATATGAATATACAACCTAAAAATCTTGTCAAACATATAATTTTATGATATTCTTTTGTTAGTTAAAATAAAAAATTGGAGGTACCGTAGTATTGAAAAAAATGGTAACAATAATATCTCTAATAATAGTAATAGTAGTTATATTAGTTTGTTTGTTTATAGCTATAAATTATAATACAGCAAAAATAAAAGGAGTAATAGTAAAAGTAAATGAAAATAATCTATTAGTTATGGGGATAGATAACTCAACAGAATTATATAGTGTTGGGTTAAAAGAAGAAAATAATATAGAATTTAAAAAAGGACAAGAAGTATTAATTTATTTTGATGGAACAATAATGGAAACATATCCAGCTCAACCTAGTAATGTTAAAAAAATTAAGATAATAAAAGATATAAGTGATGTACAAATACCTGAAAATATATTAATATACTGTTATAGTTCTAAGGATAATGTTAAAATTACAATAAATGAACTTACAAATAGTGGTATTTCTATTAATATACAGGACAGTAATGAAATCCCTTATAAATATGCAGATAGCTATACTGTATATAAAAAAATAAAAAATGAAAATTACACAGGTGTTGGGGTGCAAATAGGTGAAAATACAGAAAACTCTACTGCTGGATTCACTCGGAACAGGAACAGAATATATTTGGGAAGAAGTAGGACAAATTTCTAATATTGAAAATGAGCAAACAATAGAAGTATTATTAGCTGATGATAATGAGTATGTTTTAAAATTTAATTGGGAAAATTTATATGGTAAATTAGATGAACGGAGAATATGAATTTGTTTATTTGACAGAAGAATATTTTCCCGTATTATCTATAAAAATAAAATTTACTATTAGCCAAGATGGGGAAATAATATATAATAATCCTATACTTGAGTAATATAAGAAAAGAATAGTGTTGAACTGTTTACTATCTCTATAAAAACTACTACAAATAATCCAGCTAGCCAATGGATTATTTGTAAATATAATAATAGCTAGAAAGTGAGGAATAATATGTTAGAAAATATAAAAGTTTTATACCATAGTAGTATAAAAATATGTAAAGAGCAAGTAATATATATAGATCCATTTAAAATTGATAAAAATTATAATGATGCAGATATAATTTTTATAACACATGATCATTATGACCACTATTCTGAAGCTGATATAGACAAAGTAAAAAAAATCGACACAGTTATTGTTGCACCTAAAAAATTACTAAACCAATTGCTAATGAAAGGATTTAGAAAAGATTATATTATTGCGGTAGATTCAGAAGATAATAATATAGTAAATGGAATTAAATTTGAAACAGTACCAGCTTATAATATAACTAAACAATTTCATCCAAGAGAAAATGGCTGGGTAGGATATATAATAGAAATAAAAGGTGTTAGATATTACATAGCTGGAGATACAGATATAACAGAACAAAATAAAAAAGTAAAATGTGATGTAGCATTTGTACCAGTAGGTGGAACATATACCATGGACTATAAAGATGCTGCATTCTTAGTAAATGAAATTAAACCTAAAATAGCAATACCAACCCACTATGGAAGCATAGTAGGAACAAGTGAAGATGCAATAGAATTTAAGAAATTGTTACATCCAGAAATAGAATGTAAAATATTTGAATTATAATAGGAAGGAGGAATTATATGTCAAGTTGGAAATGTCCTAAATGTGGAAACGAGGAATATGAAAAAGATCAATTTCAGGCTACTGGTGGGAATTTTGCAAAAATATTTGATGTACAAAACAAAAAATTTATTACTATAAGTTGTAATAAATGTGGCTATACAGAACTATATAAAGCTGATACTTCAGCTGGTATGAATATACTTGATTTTCTTATGAATTAATTATTAAAAATTAGATATTGAACAACATTTTATATAAAAATACTAAATAATTGATGGAGTACATAATTAAATAGGAGGGAAAATATGAACAAAAAACAAATGAAAGAAATTGAAAATTTACAAAAATTAAAAGAAAGTGGAGCACTAACAGAGGATGAATT
>CALXUH010000044.1 GCA_944391645.1 uncultured Clostridia bacterium
CTTGATATTAATTTATTGTTTGCTTCTTCTCTTTTTGCTTGATAATAATCCCTTTCATTTTCTAATTCTTCGAATGCTTTTTCTATAGGTATTTTTTCAACAGCTGCCTGCATACTCTCAATTAATCTTATAAGCTGTGGAAATGCAATTTCATTTTTTAATTCCTCTAATGCTTCCCACGCACCTGCTTCATAATTATTTACACATTTTGTAATTGGTTCTCTAAATATATTTGAGTATCTTTCCAACCACTCTAGAATAATTTCTACATT
Organism: uncultured Clostridia bacterium; assembly: GCA_944391645.1. Lineage (GTDB taxonomy): Bacteria > Bacillota > Clostridia > TANB77 > CAG-508 > UMGS1933. The sequence continues at coordinate 273 of CALXUH010000044.1, forward strand.
CACTCTTTCAATTTTCATAAGCATTGTAATTATTGTTTGGAACTGCATAACCTCATTTTCCATCTCAAGTCTTCTTAATATTTTTTGGAACATAAGCATCCAAATAGGTGCCTGATATCCCATCCAAGCAATTACACACGCAATTAGTAATTCAAACCATTTAAAATTTTCATTATTAATAATTTGCAGTTCTTGATATATTTTCTCTGTAGCTTCTTCTTTTTCTGTTTCCGATTCTTCTGCAAAATATGATGAATTTGAAATTCTATCTTTTAATTGTTCTTTTGTTATATCTTGTCCTTTATATCTATCTAAAAATATATTATATATTTCTCTTTTCCTAATACTTTCTTCATCTTGATTTACAGTTGTTGAAAGCATATCATAGTCTGCTATTGGCTCTGTATATATATAATTAACCGCTGTTTTATGTACAATTGTAAAAAATATTATTGAAACTGCAAAGGCTAGAATACATAAACAAATTCTATTTACATATAGTGTTTCCATTTTCTGTTTTGCAGCAGCATCTTTCATTAAATTTACATTGTTTCTATATTCTCTAGTATTTTTATTTGGTATAAATTTATTAATTATCGGCTGTATTACTTTATTCTTATATAATTTCATTTGCCAAACTTTATTTGGATCCTTGTATTCGTCTTTTATACTTCCATTATCTTTTACTTTTCTTACAAGAATATAGCATATTATTGTTAAAAGTAATAATAAAATTTCAACAATTATTCCGCCTTTGCCATTATAAAATTGAGATGTAAAGGCAAAACTACCTATTGCCCAATTTTTTAGCGGAGTTATTAATAGCACTGGTGCTATTGCTATTATTGATAAACTTTGAAAAACATAATCTAATTTATCTCTTTTAAGTATCTCTAGTTGCATTTCCTTAGTTATATTATTTAAATTTTTTAAATATAAAGAAGCTCCTTCAATTTGTCTATCACCAAACTCCTTAGTTAAATAAGATATTCCAGCAAATTCCTTTAAATAACTATTTGGTGCAACATCATAATATTTTTCAAGTTCAGTTTCGGGGTCATCTGCTATTAATATTTCATATATTTTTTCCCCTTGTTTTGATATTTCTATTTCATCATTTTGTGACACATCATATATTGCTTCTTCTACCATGTTATATTCATTATATGCATGTCTAATTTCAGCAAAGAAACCAATTTGTTGTTTTAATATTTTTGTATCTAATTTATCAATTTTACCTGTTATTATTGTTTCTATCATGAATATTTCAAGCATTAATAAAATAACAAGTAGTAATGGATTACTTTTTGTAAGTATAACTATTAATAATGTTATAGGCAAAATAAATATCATTGACTGAGTTAAAGTTTTTGCAGCTTGTCTTCTTGTTTGATACTCATCTTGCATATACACAATCTCAAGTTTTCTTCTTATTTTCAATAAATATCTTTTTACTAATGGAATCTTTTTATATATTAAATATAGTTTTTGGTATATAACATCTAACGAAAAGGCTTTTTCCTGTGTACCTTCTCTTAATTCTCTTATACGCTTTATATCACTTCTGCTTAATTTTTTTTGTAGAACGAAAAAAGCAACTAACACTATAACAAATGCTCCACCAGCAATTCCAATTATTGAGTATAATACTTGATCTGTCACGTATTTCACCTCATTTTTATGTTTATAATTCTATTTCTTGTTGACCAAAACTTTTTTGGATGTTTCTCCCCAATTTTTTTCTATAAATTTTTCAAATTCCTCTACATCTTCTTTACTCATGTTGTTTTTCATTTCTTTAATATTAGTATCTGAAATTTTATTAGTAATAACATATTCATCATTATGATATTCCATTATATTTACATACCTATATAATTCTTTATTAGTTACTTTAGTAAAATATTGTGTAGCATTATCAATAAATCTATCGATTTTATCATTCATTTTTTCGTTTTTATCATGTTCAAAGACATATTCGTTTTTTTGTTCAATAGGAATACATTCAGTTACTCTTTCTATATATCTTCTACCTCTAAAATCTTTTACCAAATGGATGTCAAAGTTTAATACCTGGACAACCTGCTCTTCTGCTGTTTTTTCATCAGTAAATACTCCTGTTCTTAACATAGAGTTTCTAAGTGCAGTTATTAGGTTTGGAAATGTTTTGGCATGGTGCGTAAATAGCGTAAATTTTGATGCAACCTGTGCAGCCTGAATCATCCATGATGCAACTGGATCTGTTGCAACCTCTCCTATGATATTAACACTACCATCTGTTTTCTTTTGAACGTCTAATCCCATTTGTCCTGATACAGTTTCTGTCTCTCTAAATGATAATATATTTCTTGTTGGATATATTTTTCTTAAATTCAACTCAAATGCAGTTTCTTGAACCCTTATATTCATTGTTTCATATATATTTTCAATCATACCCATTAACATAGTTGTTTTTCCGGCATCCTTGCTCACCAGTTAAGGCAATGATTCTTGCGCCCTTAACCAAGAATTTAAGTAAATCGATTGCATTTTCCTTTCCTGGAACTGTAATCAATTGTTCCAATGTTGCTCTTTTTACGTCAAATTTTCTTACAAAGAATGCCCATGTTTCTGACATAGATGGTCTTACAACAACAACACGAGATCCATCTTTCATTTCATTAATTTTAAATCCATTAGTATCTGATAATTGTCCTGGATTATTATATTTATATATGTTTTGGCAAACTCTTTTTAATTCACTTTCTTTTCCAAAAGATAAAAATGCAAGTCTTATAGATTTACCTTGGAAGAATATCCATATACTATCACATGCTCTTGGCACTTTTCTCTCAGAAATTTGGCCTAGATATTCACTGTCAGTTTGTGCAACTTGGCTTAAAAAACTTTCTGGTAGTCCTGATACACCACCAGATACTCCATCAATATTCATATCTCTTATTTCATCAATACTACTATAACCTTTATAGTGTTGATAAATTCTTTGCACTACAACATTTAATTTATCTGAAAAAACTAAATCAAATTTTTCTTCATTATATATATTATCTATTTCATCAGCTGTTATTACATATGATGGCTTTGTTTCACCATCTATATATTTTAAAACAGCTAAATCATATTTCTTTATTAATTGTGTTAATGCTTCATACCCAAAGTCTTTCTTATACATAAATAATAAAATATCAAATTTATCTTGTGGTGTTAATAATGATGGTGTATCAAAAGGTATGGCTTTAGATATATTTGATTCATTTACGCCATACTCTTTATATAATAAATCATATATTAATTCTTTAACATATTTTTTATCATTTACATCCCCATATGTACAGCCTTTTAAAGCTTTTCTCAATTCATATTTTTTAGCCTTTCTTCTTTTTAGCTCTTCCTCAGACAAACCTATATCATATAAATTTACCTTTGTTATTTCATCAAGTCTTTGTTTTACAAAGGCTATCATAGCTTCAATACTGTATATTCTATCTTGAGTAGTATTTGAATCTTCTTCGCTTTTTCTTTTCTTTTTGTCTAGATTGTATTTTACTATTATCATTACAATTATAATAACTAATAACATTAAACATATGTTTATTATATTATTTATCATCTAGAGTCTCTCCTTTAATATATTTTTCTTTGTGCTTCTTTTATCATATTGATTATTTCTTCTGTCTCCCTGTTAATTGCATTAACAAATTTAAAGTTTATATTGGTCTGTTTTATTCTTTTAAATCTTATCATATAATCTGCAACTTTCCCCTCAGGTGCATCCATAGAGAACATTGTATTATATGGAATACCAAAAACTTTTTTTTCTTTCATATATTTTGCGACATTTTTTTCTGTATATTTGGATTTGTCATCATATTTCCCTATTGATATGATTTTATTGTCCTCTTGTAATATTGGTTCTTTTGCCTTTAACTCCATGTAGTCATCTATAACATTAATATTTTGAGATAACGTTAACACTCTAACTGTAGATAATTCCATTATTTCTTTTATATCTTGATTTTTTATTGAACCTTCTAAATCTACTAGCACTATATCAAAGTATTTATTAGCTAATTTTATTATATCTTTTAAATATACAATATGTCTCTCAAATTCTTCTCTAGAGACCTTTTTTTCAGTTAGAAGCTCTAAATTTTTTAATATAATCCTTGTATAATTTGTTATTATCTCAGGAGATGTTTTATTACTTATTATTGCCTTTGCAGCTCCGCTTAGTCCCATATCAACATCTACTTTTCCCTTTGAAAATATATTATTTATTGTATTTTTAGATTCAAATGCACGTTCAAGCGAATGATCATCAAACTTAGTATTAATTATTAAAATTTTATAGTCATAATCAATAGCAATGTTTGTAGCTATAGCTGCAATTGTCATGCTTTGGTTTGTTTCTACTTTTCCATCATTCCAAAATGTTATTATTGCCATCTTTCATTCTCCTCTTTTGAATATTATTTTTCTAATTTCTCCATTATTTTTTTCTGATATTATATCTTGAGCAATAGCATATAAACCTTCTTTATATGCATCACTTAAATTTTTAAATCTTATTCTTGCAGTTCTTTGATTTTCTATTATAGCTGAGGCATCTCCACTTTCATATGGAAAATAAATTTTTTTATCATCCCACCTTACAGAATAATAAAATGATAAGAAATTAAGATAATCATCTTCTTCCTCTAACATTTCTTGTGAGAAAAGAACTTTTGTCATAAGCAATTTATCATCCATTTTTCCAATTACTTCTAATCCTTTTTTTAATGAATAACTATCAAAACCTGTAACGAAATAATTTTTATTTGCTTTTGACATCTCATATTCTTTGAAATTTTCATTTTCATCTATGTCTATTAGTATAAAATCATATTGTAAGTTATCTACACCAGAATATTTTTTAATTTCATCTAAGTTATTAAATCCCACTGCAACATCTATTTTTTCATATTCAGTTATATAACACTTGCTTGGAGCAATACATGGTACAATATATCTTGCTTTTTGTAAGATAGTTGTGTCTATTACCAAAACTTTTTTATTTACTTCTGCAAGTACTTTGGCTACATATAATATCAAATCAGTTTTATCATATGTTCCTATAAATCCTATCTTTTTCAAGATTATATCCTCCCTCTTAATATCCCTCTAGTCCAGATAAATATAATTCCATTGATGTTTCTTTTTCCTTGTCTATTCCCTCTTGTATATTAGTTATTTCATTACCAGTATATTGTCCTAATTCTTGATTTATAATATTTCTTATATCTGCATTGTAACTATCATTTATTTTTCCATAATCTTCTATATTAATACCTTTTTGGGCATTACTTTGGATTAATTGGTACACCTCATTATTAACAGAGTATGTTGGTGTTGATGCTTCTTGTATTCCTGCTTCAACATACTGAATAACTTGTAGGTTAGAGGCTTTCATAATATATGACTCAATAATTGCGCCACTCATCATTAATATCTCATCTTCTGTTAAATATAATGATACTGTAGTATTTTTTAAACTCATAACTTGTTTTTTCGATAATACAATAAAGTTTTGTCCACTTGGCACTGTGAATCTTACATCAATATAATCTCCAACTCTTAATGTTGATGGAAGTGTTAACATATTAAATTCAACTAATCTTGCAGAATCTGCAAGTTTTTCTCCTTGATAAATTAGGCTTCCACTTAAAACTGTACCTGCCTGTAAGTCTACTTTGCTTTTATATTCTGATAAATTTATATTACTTGGCACATAATCTGCAGGTAGGTCTCCTGATGCCATTGTAACTGTTGTTAAATAGCTTGAATCAATTTTTTCACCTGATTTTATGCTTTTGGTTAATTTATATACACTTACACTTTCACCTTTTCCTGTACTTAAATTTCCTGAAAATATTTCTGGGAACACAAGGTAAACTACAATGATTGCTATTACTGCAATTAATAACATAATTAACATTCCTAGTAGGAATGAATTTCTCGCTTTTCTTTGTATTGGATTTGCTGGCATAATTTTCTCTCCTTTATTTATATTTTAATAATTTTATTTTACAACAAACTATATTAAAAAACAATATATTTAATGTTTGTAATTTTTTTTTAATATTTTTGTAATGTTTTTGTAATATTTTGTTTACAAAAATTTCTAGTTTATTTTTCTTAGTTTTTGAACATTATAATATTGAAAAGCTTTAAATATGCTTTTTTTATTCTAATTTATCTGTACTAGGAGGTGAAATTAATGGCAAACTCAAATTCTAACAAAACATTAGTACCAGAAGCTAAAGATTCATTAGAAAAATTCAAATATGAAGTAGCTAGTGATATGTGTGTTAAAAATATATTTACATATCTACTAGCTACTTCATATTTTTATCTATGCTATTTTCTTTTTTAATTGTTTCATTTCATTTAATTCCTTAAATTTAAAATAAATATTTATTTCTTTGTTTTCAGATATTGTTATTTTTTCTATCAATTCATTTAGTAATTGCTTTTTAGGTTTTTCTAAGGAAATAAATTCTTTTGCAAGTTTTTCTATTTTTGCTGTTTCGTCTATTTGTGGTTTTTGATTATTTATAATTGTTATTAATTCTTCTTTTTCTTTTATTAGGTTATCTCTATCTTTTGTAAAATCTGATACTAAAGATATATAATCATTTTCACTTACCACACCTTTTACTTTATCCATATATAGATTTTTTATATATAAACCAATATCTGCTATTTTTTGTTCTAATGTTTCTAATCGTTTTTCATTGCTAATTTGTTTTAATTCTAGGCTTTTTTGTTTTTTAGCCATACTTATTAATTCATCTTGCAAATTTTCATTAATATATCTGCTACAAACTTCTTTTATATGTTTTATTAATACTTCTTCAAGCTCTGGTATACTATTTGAGTGTCTTGTACAAATATCGCTATATAATCTTGAATAACTATAACAAATAGTTGTGTATCTGTATTCTCCATATTTTTTTAAAGCATAGTTTGAATATGTTACATTTAGTCTTGCTCCACATTCTGCACAATATAAAAGTCCTTTAAACAAATAATCGTGTTTTGTACCTTTAAAAGATTTATTCTTTTTTAATATATTTTGAACTGTATTAAAATCTTCCTCATCAATTATAGCTTCATGTGTTCCTTTGCAAATATATCTTTCTTCTTCTGGTACAGTTATTCTTCTTTTAGATTTATAATTTATTTTTCTTCTTTTAAATTGTACAAGTTCTCCTAAATATACTCTATTATCTAATATTCTTCTAATAGTTGTTTGCTTCCATGAACTATATAACGCTGTTTTTCTTGTCTTGCCAATATTTCTTGATTCTCCAGGAACTGGAACTCCGTCTTTTGTTAAAATTTGTGCAATTCTTGTTAGACCATTTCCTTCAAGATATAATCTAAATACTCTTTTTACAACTTCCGCTTCTTTTTTATTTATAACTAAGTGAAATTTATTATTTGAATCTTTTTTATATCCATATGGTGCTGTTACTCCTAAAAAATTTCCTGCCTTTTTTCTTTCTATTAAAGAACTACGAATCTTTTTAGAAATATCTCTAACATACATGTCGTTTATTACACCTTTAAAAGGCGCCATATCATTCATTCCTGCATCCATATAGGTATCAATATTATCAAGAAGTGCAATATATCTTACATTATGCTCTGGAAAATATATTTCAGTATAATGTCCTACTCCAAGTCTTTCTCTTCCAAGTCTCGATAAATCTTTTGTAATAACAGTATCAATTATTCCCGCTTCAATATCTGCTATCATTTCTTTAAATTTTGGTCTATCAAAATTAGTTCCTGTCCACCCATCATCAACATATTCTTTTACAATAAAAAAGTTTTCTTGTTCTTGACAATACCTTTTTAGTATTTCTCTTTGATTTGTAACACTAGAACTTTCTTCTTTATCACCATCTTCCCTAGAAAGCCTTATATAAAGACCTACTCTAAAACTTTTTGTCTTTTGATTGCTTATTGGTAATGTATTATACATTTAATCCCTCCCTTTAAGCAATCGCCTACAATAATTATAACATACATTTCAAAAATTAGTTATAATTTTAGACGATTTTTATATTTTTTAGAAAAGTTCATTTTTAATGCATCTTTTCGCAAAAAACAAGGTTAATTTACCTTGTTTCGCCCGAGCTTTAGCTCGTGGCATCCGAGCCTTAGCGAAATCGAAGATTTCGCTAAGGCTCAATTATCTTACATTATTTTTTCTTCAGCTTTCAAAGACAATAAAAACGATTTTTTTAATATTTCGTTTATGTTTATTTTAGAGTTTTCAGCAAAATGATAGATTATTTTATATTTACTATCTATTTGCGGGTCGATCTGGGGATCGACCCCTACATTTTTTTCTTTATCATTATTCATTAAGCCTCACCTACACTTATTATTCCGCCCGACGTCAGAATATATACATTTTTTGGTAAGCAAAAATCATCAACTCTATTCATTGTTTTTGATAAACTAAAAGTGGACCAAAGATTCAATTTGTAAATGTTAAAATAAAACTGGTTCTTCCGCAATCTATTTGATTAGGATTGTAGAAGAACCAATTTTATATTGACTTTTATACATACTAGTCTTTATTTCAGTTCCTATACTAAATTTTTCTGTTCGTGGCAATTTTAATAATATTGTCAACATATATTCAATATACTTTTCTATTTAGGTATAATTATCAATTTATTATTTTTTCTTTCCAATTTTATCTTTTTCTTATAAACAAGATTTAGAGCTCTCAAAATGAGAGCTCTTTTTAGATTTCCAGTGGTCAGTGCTACTTCTTAAGCACGAGCCAAGCAACGCCATAGTAGTGATTGATGTCATAATAGTAGTCCAGTACTAAGTCAGCCAACGGATAGTAATTACCATAATTGTTACAGTTACCACCAGCCAACCAAAAGTAACCTGTTTCTTCATCTTCAGCTAAAATCTTATGTGTATTAGCCAAATCAAAGAAACCGCAAATTTCTCTTGAACCGGTGTCTTCAAACTTATGCTTTGCATTGTCGGAATTCCAGTAATAACCCAACTTTACGGAATCATTGCATACCGCATCCCATGCTTCATCAACTGTCCATCCTTCAGAGACCAACATCTTAATCAGTACACCCAGGAATGCTACATATTGAGCTTTGGTTCCAAAGCACCACTTAGAATCTTTTAAAGTTTCTATCCACCAATTGTAGGATTTACCTACAGCAGGTTGTTCACCCGCCATATAATGGATTTTTGTCTTTTCCTTATCAGAAAATGACGGATCCATAGAAGGTCTGTAAAAATCCTCTATTCCGGTTTTTATCACTTTGGTAAGAATAGCTTTAAATTTCCTCTCTGCTTCTGTTTGAGGTTCATGTCTCATAAAAGCATCTTTTAATGAAAGCTTTGATGCTTCTACAAGAATGCAGTCATCATTAGCATTTTCATTATTCTGCTCTTGCGTAGCCATTTCCACTTCAAACTTAAGCTTGCAACTTCCATTAGGCATTACCATTGCTTTTACATTGCTTATCCGAGCATTGGAAATCTCGATTTTCATTTCTGCTGTTGTTTTCATCAGAGAGTCCTCCTTAAATAAATTTTTTATTCGCATTTGAAAATCTGCATCCAAAAATAGATACCTTTATATTATACATTATTTTATGTAGATTTTCAAATTTAACATTTCTGTAGTTACAAATCCTATATCTCCCAAATGATATACTACGTCATCCTTTTTAGCAACTGAATTCCATTTTTGTATTATATATTCATTTCTTTAGTATTAGAAAATGGTCTGTCACAGTATTTTATTATATTTTCATGATTAAAATGAGTATCCTCTATAAATATATTATGACATCACCTCATTTCTATAAAAACATTGCCATATATAGAGGATAACTATCAATATTTTGGGTTCCTCCAATATTTTTAGAAGATAACTTTATTCCATGTTTTACTCCCCAGTTTTCAATTATAGAATTCATAGATTTGGATTTTGTATTATCTGCAGACTTAACTTCAATTGCTGTTGCAATATTGTTCTTTCTTATAAAGAAATCTATTTCAATTTTATTTCTATATTCAAAATAATAAAGTTTTTTATTTAGCTTTGTAAAAGTTTCTGCGATTATATTTTCATATATTGCACCTTTATAGATTCCTAAATTACCATCAATTATATCTTTACTTGATCCTTCCTCTAACATCGACATTAGTAATCCAGTATCATTCATATAGATTTTAAATTGATTATTAATGCTATTTCCCTCTAGTGGTAGTTCTGGATTACTTAGATTATAACAATAATTTATTATTCCAGCGTCAAATAACCACATCAAGCTTCCTGCATATTTTCTAGCACTTCCACCTTGCCTAACTAAACTATATTGAAATTTTTTATAATCCTTTGCAAGTTGCTTTGGAATTGATAAAAAACATTCCCTGGCTTTTGCTTTTTCTGTCCCTTCAGCATATTTTGCAATATCATCTAGATAATTTCTAACAATTTCTTGTTGTATCTTTAGAACATTTATAAAATTATGACTTTCTACAAATTCAGAAACTACTCTAGGCATTCCACCAACAACAATAAATTCTCTGAATAATTGCATCATTTTTTCATGCATAGCACTTGGCACATTTTCTTTTTTATCAAAATATTCTTTTATATATCCTATAGCTTCTTCTGATACTCCATTTGCCCATAAGAATTCTTCAAAATCTAATGAAAACATTTCGATACTTTCTGTATATCCTACTGGAAAAGATGGAACTTCTTTGTAATTTATTCCGAAGTAATGAACCTGAAGCAATTACATCAAATCGTTTGTCTATTGATAAAAATTTTAGTGCTGTTCTTGCTTTGGGGCACTCTTGTATTTCATCTAAAAATATTATTGTTTCGTTTGGTACAAGTTTTGCATTTGGTATATTAACAGTTATTTGCTTTATTATAGTTTCTGCATCTAAATCTCCTTCAAATATATCTTTATAACTAGGTTTTTCTATGAAATTAATATAAATATAATTTTTATAATTCTCTTTTGCAAATTTATCGATTATGTACGTCTTGCCCACTTGTCTTGCACCTTTTATTACTAAGCTCATTTTTTCTTTTTTATTTTTCCATTCTAATAATTGATTCATTATTTTTCTATTTAACATATCACAACCTCCATTAATGATATTTAAATTTTATCATATATTTATATTAATTTCAATATTTTCGCATATTTTTACCACGAATATTTATATAATTATTCATTTTTTTACCACGAATTTTTATATGTGTATGCATATTTTTACCATGAATGGTTGACTAATTCATATGTATTAAATTTTAGGCGATTGCTTTTCAAATATATTTTTGACACCAATAGAAGTTGGCGTTAACTTAAAAAACGGATATAATGGTGATATATCTTCAAGAGATGCTGGTAAAATCGGTGGAAATATGGTAAAAAAATTAATTCAAAGAGCAGAAAACAGCATGATAGGAAAGTAGTTTTAGTTTTTGTCAACTATTTATAAGATAAATAACTAAATTTGTTTATCTTTAATTTGGGTAATTTTAGAATTTGTTTTTACATAAAGTAAGGGCAAGTTCTAAACTTGCCCTTATATTATGCTTCTGGTTCTACTAAACCATAGTTTTTATTATCTTTCATTTTAAATAAAACATTTACTTTATTTGTTTCCGAATTTACAAAAGTAATAAATCTGTCAGTTGGTTTTTCTTGAAGTTTTAACATAGCATCTTCTGGTGTTATTGGCTTTATGTCATAATATACTGTCTTTATTATCTCATTTTCTATTTCTGGCACTGTCATACCAACATTTAGGTTCTTTATAGAATCCTCCTTATTTGCTCTATCTTTTTTAGTCTTTGTTTTTCTTATTTGTCCTTCTAAAATGTCCACATCTTTATCAATTGAAGCATATAGGTCTTTATGTGATGTAACAGCTCTATATGTATCTGATTTTGCTTTTACCGATACTTCTGCTATTTGTTCTTCTCTTTGTGTTCTTATTGTAAGTATAACATCAAAATCTTCTCCAAAGTATTTTTCTAATCTTTTAAACTTTTCTTCAGCATAACCCTTAATGGCTTCTGTTGCTTTTAAATCTTTTCCAGATATTGTTATATTCATATTAATCTTCCTTTCTTCTTTATGATGATAGTATTATATATTAACATTATTAAATTTGCAAATATTTTTGACTTTTTTTATAATTTAATAATATTATTATTAAATTTTATATTCCTTTTCTAAGCAATCATTTAAGTACAATTTAGATATTATCTCTAGTTCTTTTTGTGTCGTTTTCGGAACTGTAAATGAATATATTTTTTTAGCATCAGCTAATATTATATATTTTATTGCATCTTTTGTTGTTTCATTTATTTGTATAACACTTCCATCTTGTTTTCCACATATGTTACATTTTAGACCTGAATCTCTTATACTAAAATATTCTAGCTTGTCTTTGTTTTTGCATATAACACATTCTTCTATTTGTGGTCTAAATCCTATTATAGACATCAATCTTATCCTAAATACGCTAGTAATGACTTCTAGATTTTTATCACTTTTAGAAATTACGTATAATGTATTTAAATATAGTTGTAATATTTTATAATTATTTTGATTTTCTGTTGTAACATCATTTATTATTTTTGTGATATAAGACGCATATTTTAATTTATCTAAATCAACTCTAATTGTATAAAATAATTCTATTATTTCACATGAATTCATACTATAATTATCTGAACCTTTGTATAGTACATAATCTCCAAAACACAAAAATTGGCTACCTGCAAGTAGTAAGCTCTTTTGTCTTCTTGAGCCTTTTGCTAAGCATTCAATTTTTCCTAAATTGGGAGTTAAAATTGTTAACATTTTATCGAAATCTCCCATATTATGTTCTGAAATTATTATCCCCTTGGTTTTTACAATTTTCATAATTTTCCGCCCTTACATTTTGCATTATATTCTGTTCTATTTTTGATACTTGCTTTAGTTCTAGGAATGTATTTATATCACCTGTTTTTTTAAAAATATTCCATGCCATTTGTTTTATCATAGGTCTATCATCTCCTTTAGTTTTTTTTATCATTTGTAATTTAAAATCTTTTATTCATCTTTATTTTTTATAAATTACTTATTTTCAAATTTTTTTATTATACTATTATTATCTTGCCAATTACGGCTTACTTTTACCCATATTTTTAAATTAACTTTTGTCTGAAACATTTTTTCTAAGTCTTGTCTTGCATATGTTCCTATTTTTTTTAGCATTTCTCCATTCTTACCTATAATAATTCCTTTATGTGTATCTCTTAAACAATATATTATTGCATCTATATCATAAATCTCTTTCATTTTTGTTGTGTTTCTCAAATTCATTTTTTCTACTTCAACATAAATTCCATGTGGTACCTCATCATCTAATAATTTAAGTGCTTTCTCCCTTATAATTTCTTCTGTTAATTGCCTTTGAGTTTGATCTGTATATTCATCTAAATCATAATATAATGGACCTTCTGGAATGTTTTTTTCAATTTCATCAAGAAGTATATTTATATTTTTACCCTTTTCTGCTGAAATTGGTATTATTGCCTCAAAATCATATTGTTCTTTATATTGTTCAATTAGTTTAAATACATTTTCTTTATTTATTAAATCTACTTTGTTTATTACTAAAATTGTTTTAACTTTTTTTTCTTTTATTTTTTCAAGTATTATTCTTTCTGCCTTTCCAATTTTGTTGTATCTTGCATCAATTACAAATAATGTTAAATCGACATTTGGTATTGTATCCCAAGATGTTGTTATCATAACATTTCCTAATTTATTTTTAGGTTTGTGAATTCCAGGTGTATCTATAAAAATAATTTGTGAGTTTTCTCTGTTTACTATTGCTTTTATTGCTGTTCTAGTTGTTTGACTTTTTGGTGTTGCAATAGCAACTTTGTCTTGTACTAATGTATTTAATAATGTTGATTTCCCTACATTTGTTTTGCCCAATATAGAAACAAATCCTGACTTAAAATTTTCCATGCTTCCTCCCTATTATATATTTAAAAAATTGCTAAATTTGTAGAATTTAGCAATTTCTAAAAATTTTTTTATTGAACTACATTGTTACTATTTGTTGTTACTTCTTCTACACTTGGTATTATTGTTAAATCTCCTGTTTTTGGGTATATTTGTATAAATGTATTACCATCATTTACAGTTATCTCAGTTCCATCAGCATGTTTATACACAGTTTGTCCACTATGTGATGTTTTTTCCCATGTAATTGGAACCGCATATCCATTTGTTATATAGTATCCGCTTCCACTACCAATATTATTTAATTCTTGTCTTCCTTTATCTTCTCCATCATTTATTGTATAATTTGAAACACTATAAACTATAATGTTTTTTGCTGTATACTGTTCTCCTGTTTCTAAATCTATATTTGCTTTGCCACTCATACTTCTTTTATATACCTTATTTTGTTCATCATACTCATAACTTGTTGTATGATAATCTGAGTATTCAATATTTACTTCTTGTGCACTCTCTGCATCTGCAAAAGTTGATAAATCTATTTCATCTACAGAATAATTTAGTAATAAATCCTTATTAGTATCTCTTGTAAATCCTTTGCTTTCTGCATATTCTCTTACATTTTCCATACTTGTAAATCCCGTGTGTTCATAGTCTCTATCTAATGTTTTATCTCTAAAAAATACTGAACCTTCTAAAGCTATACCATCTATTGAATCTATACCTGTGTTTATCCTTGAATATGCCTGTGGACTTCCTCCCCAATGTACAAATATTGCATCGTTTTCTTCAGCATAATCAATAAAGTAATGTCTTGCACTTCTTATTGAACCAATTTTTGCAGTATCTTGGTCCTTATATAGTGCCATCATTCTAGTTATTCCTCCCTCAGATATTATTTCATATACCAAATATGCATCTTGTATTCCACATTGTGGCCATGCTGCATGATTATTATTTATCATTACCGCATATGGCCTAGATTTTGATTCTTCATCAACTATTTGTAGTTTTTTAACTTCCTCGTTTTTATCTTGCAATATTCCTATTAAATCATTTTGTGATTCTCCATTATTATTAGTTAGGTATTTTACCAAAAACATTATTCCTAATATTAATATTGCAACAATTAATACTATTATTATTTTTTTTATACTATTATTTGTTTTTTGTGTTCTTCTTCCCATTTTTTCTCCTCTTTCTTATTATTTAAATTATTAGTTCATATTATCTTTTTATATTTAATTTGTTTAAAATATTCTCTTCTTTTTCTCTCATCTTTTCTTTATCATTTTCATTTATATGATCATAACCAAGCAAATGATAAAACCCATGTACAACCATATATGAAAGTTCCCTTTCAAAGCTATGTCCATATTCTATTGATTGCTCTTTTACTTTTTCTAAAGAAATTACTATATCGCCTAATATATCAAATTGATTATCTGGAATCTGTTTTATCTCCTCCTTTTCAAACATCGGAAATGACAATACATCTGTTTCATTATCTATATTTCTCTGTTCTTTATTTATTTTTTTTATATTTTGTGGTGTTGTTAATAATATATTAATATATAATTTCTTTTTATCTAGATTTTCTTCTTTAAAACATTCATTAATTATATATTTTATATGTTTTTCATATATTTCATTTTCTTCAACTTCTAAAAAATTAATTTCTGAGTGTTCCATTATATTACATCCTATCTTTAAGTTATTATTTAAATTATTTATTTCTACTAATTTCCAATTTTACATTTCCAAAAAATTGTGACTCAATTGTTGTGCATTTATTTTTTAAATTTTTCATTGCTCCTAATTCTACTAAATATTCCTTATGTAAACAAATTATTTTTTTATATTTTCTTTTATTTTTATATAATTTTTTTATATCTTCCTTCAAAAATAAAATTATTTTTCTTTTTTTAATTTCTTCTTCACTTTCTATTTTATTTATTTCATTATACTTATTCCAAAATATTTTATATTCTTCTTTATCCATTGGGTTGTCCCAATATACCTTTGTTGATAGCAACTTTAAATTATATTCTTCTATTATTTTTATAAGTGTTTCATATGCTTTTTCTCTTTTTATTTTATTATTTTCTTTTACTATTATATTTCTTATTTCTTTCATCAATTCAATATAACATTTTTCTGTTGCTATCAAAGGTAAACTATGTGTAAAAAATATTCTACTTATTCCAATTAATGTCATATTTTTTATGATTTTTTCTTGCTCATTTAATTTCCCTAGTGCAACTTCTTCATATCTATCATATTCATCTAAGTACTTTTTATTATCAGGATTTAATGAAATTTTTATTGGTAAAATTTCAGATACATAAGTTTCTAATGTTGAAAAAATCTTTTCAAAAGCTTTTTCATATGAATTATCTTTTTTTAGATTGTCACTAATTTCAACTGAATAATTTTTCAATAATCCCTTATATATTGAATCCATTTTAGTTATATAAAATTCTTTATATGTTTTTAATAAATTATCTTTTTTTATATTTTTAGCTGTTTCATAATCTATTTGTAATAAATATTCTTGTTTTTTATATTTATATTCTAAATAATTAGTCTTTTTTAAACTTACTATAAAATAATATTTTGCTAATGCTTCCTTTTCAAAATTATTTGCAATATTATTTTTAACTTTTTTATAAAGAGATTCTATAATATTTCTGTCAATTATTTCTAAATAAAGTGAATATGCATCTTCATATTTTTTTGCAATTAATTCTTTTTTATTTACATCCTTATTTTCTGTATAACTTGAAAATGCTTTTAGCAAAATGTTTCTTCTTATAGAAATCATCATATTATTTAGACCTATTCTTGTAGGCACTAACAATTTTGTAAGTGTGTTTGATATTTTATTGAAAAATGTTTTATTTGTTTCTACAACACGCAAGCTTCTTTGTTCCACTCTATCACCCTCCATTTAAAATACTATTTTCTGTTCTACTCCTATAGTTTCAAGCACCTCATAAATAACTTCTATTTCTATATACCCGTTATTTTCATATATATTGGTTTGCTTATTTATAATATTATCTGGATTCTCAATTTGTTGCTTTAATTCTTCCTCTATTTTTGGTTGCCAAATTTCAATTGCTTCTTTTGATGTATATGTAACATTTTCCATTATATATTCTTTATTAGTTGTTTTTATTATTTCAATTGGTAAATAAAAATTAGAAAATAATTTTAATCTTTTGCTCTCATTTATTGTATCATAATTTTCAAAATTTGAAAGAGTTTTATAAAAATTTATTTTAAAATTTTTTATCTTTAAACTATATTTTTCTTCTATGTTGCCTGTGTCAGTAGGGACTTGTTGTGTTAAATAAATTTTTTCTTTTTTTGAATACCATACTTTTGCTTCTATATTTGCTAAAGCATGAACATATCTAATTCCAGTATATTTTCCTTCTAGATATCCATTTACTAAAACATCTCCTACTTTTACAATATCTTCTTCTTTCACATTAGCTGTACCATTTTGTGTATTAATCTTTACAATCATAGCATTTTTATCTGCAACAATATTACAATAGTCATTTTCATCTATAATTTCAGGAGCACTTATACTTTCTTTTATTTCTACCTGGGCGTTAGTTCCTTTTATTGTAATTCCAATCCAGCCAATATCTTCTCTTTTTAATCTTATATTATTTATGATTTCATTTGAATCAATTTTCCCTTTATATACACCTATTCTTAATCCTTCTTCTTCTAATGCCATTAAAATATCTTCTTTTGATATATTTTCATTACCTGATATTTCTATATTCCATACAAAATTAGACATGCTACTAATTAATACAATTACTAAAAATAAGATTATTGCAAAAATCTTTCTTTTTTTGTATTTATTTAATATAAATGGAATCCCACATTTCTTTTTGATTGTAATTTTGGTATCTGTTTTTTTTGCAACCTGCTTTATCTGTTTATAATCTTTAATACTTATATTAGCATTAAGTATTACACTCTTTTGCATTTTTATATTCCATAATAAAATTTTTCTACTTTTGCAAATATTTATAAATCTTTCTACAAAAATACCTTCTACTTCTATATTTAAATATCCTAATATATAAAAAAATAATATTCTAAAAATCATTAATTAGACCTCTCTATATCTAAACTATTTATTATTCCTTTTACTAAAATATCATCATTTGTTAATTGTTCCAGATTCAAATTAAATCCGTTTATATTTATAACACCAATTTCTGTATTTATTTTTATATAAAATTCTTCATATTCCATAATTCCTTTGTAATTTTCTATTAAAAGTTCATCAAAAGCAATTATTGTTATTTTTGTTTGCTTTTTATCTAACTCCCTCGGCATATCCATCATCTGTGTAAATTTATTTATTTTTTTATTCATACAATCTCCTCTTATTTTTAGTAAATTTTATGTATTAACTGTGTTGAACCAACATTATTTTTTGAACTCATCTAAAGTTTTAAATTCATATCCCATACTTTTTATTTGCTTTATTATGTCATCTAAAATATTACAATTATCCTTTGAATTTGCATGAAGTAATATTACACATCCATTATGTATATTAGATAATATTTTCTCTTTTGCATATTCTTCTCTACCTTGTTTATCTTCATCCCAGTCATCATATGCAAAACTCCACATTACGGTTGTATATCCCAAACTATTGGATATATTTAGTGTTCTTTCACTAAATTCCCCTTTTGGTGGTCTTAGATATTTCATTTCATAATTAAATTTTTCATACATAGTTGTATGAAGTGTTTGAATTTCTTCTATAATCATTTCATCTGAAATATCTGGCATACAATAATGATTAACTGTATGATTTCCTATTATATGTCCCTCTTTTATCATTCTTTGTATTAATTCTGATTGTGTATTTAAATAGTGGCCTGTTATAAAAAATGCTGCCTTTACATTATTTTGTTTTAATATATCTAATATTTCATCGGTATATCCTGCCTCATAACCACAATCATAAGTTAAATACACATATGGTTCTTCATTACTACCAATACATATTCCATTATATTCATTGATAATTTTTTCGTTTTCGCTTCCAAAATCAGGCTGTTGGTGATTTTTTCCTCTTTTTATTCCCCATTCTATTTTCTTATTGCTTATAACTTGAGCTGAGGTTGTAATTATTTTATTTGAATTCATTGAAAATATAGTAATTACTATTATAAAAATTAAACATACTATAAATAAAATTTTCTTTTTCATCATATTTTTTTCTCTCCTTTTTTAATTTTATGTTTTTATTTTTTATTTATTACATGATTAAATCACCTTATACTTTTCCCTTATATACTAATCCATATTATAATAATTTTTATTTACCTTTCTGTTATATGTTTATTACTTAATTATATTTTTCTGTTTTTAATATTTTTCCCTTGACATAAATTTTAATTTAGATTATATTTATTATGTTGCTGGAAAAAAATGGTATATTATTTATTATTTTGTCGGCTAAAACTGTATAAAAATTCCTTTATTTTAACGGTGATACAAATGTTAAATTTTATGTTATGTGATGATAGTATTTCATCCTTAAAAAGGTTATATAAAATGCTAGAATCTATTTTTATAAAGAATAATTTAGAAGCACAAATAGTTTTTTCAACACAAAATCCATATGATGCTCTAGATTATATAAATAATAATAAAGTTGATGTATCATTTTTAGATATTAATTTAAATTCAGACATTACAGGTTGTGATATTGCCGACTCAATTAGGAAAAAAGATAAAAATATGTATATTATTTTTTTAACAGGACATTTAGAATATGCTTTATTAGCATATAAATATAAAACATTTGATTTTTTACCAAAACCAATTATTGATGAACGCCTAGAAGAAACTATTTTGCGTTTAATAGAAGATATGACTTTGCAATCTAGTCATTTTATAAAAATAAATAATAGTAAAACTATACTTAATGCTAATGATATCTATTATATTAAAAAAAATGGAATGAAATTAGTCTTTTGTACTGCCAAAGAAAATTACGAAACTTATTGTTCTTTTTCTAAATTCAAATCTTGCCTGCCAGACAATTTTGTAAGATGTCATAAATCTTATATTGTTAATATTAATAATGTAAAAAATTTTAAATTAAATGAAAATATGTTAGAATTAAAAAATGATTCTTGTTGTGCTATTGGTGCAAAATATAAAAAGGATTTTATGGAGGTATTAAAAAATGGAATTTATTGAAACAATTTGGAATTTACTATCAAACCAAGATGAATTATTAACAAAAATTATATGTGCTCCTCTTACATTTATAGAAGCATATATATCAATGTTGTTATTTACAGCTATACTTAAACTAGATACATCTAAAAAGCAAAATTTCTTATATGTCTTTACCTTTTCAATTATTGCAATTGTTTCAGCTTTTTTAATTCCTGCTCCATTTAATACTTTTATTAATATATGTATTTCACCTATATTAATTATTATAATTTACAAAACCAGTTTATTAAAAGCAATAATTGCAGAAATAGTTCCTTACATATTATTCATTCTTTCTTCTTTGCTTATTCAAAAATTCTGTGTACTAATATTTCAATTATCAACTGAACAGATTATATATACACCTATTTATAAATTTATCTTATGTATTCTAAACTATGTAGTTGTTTATATATTAACCTTAATATTTATCACCTATAAAATAAAAATACCATCGAATTTAAAACATGATAGAATCTTAATTATAAACACTCTAATTGGCCTTATTACTATTGCTATACAATATTTTATATTATGTTCATATATTGAATCTATCTCTCTTCCATTACTTATTTTTGGCATGGTTTCTTTACTATTACACTTTTTTGTTAACATGTATAGTTTGTCAAGAACAATAAAATTAGAAATAGCTACTGAAAAATTAGAGGAAGAAAAATTATATAATCAATCCCTAATTGTTTTAAATGATAAAATCCGCAGTTTTAAGCACAATATAAATAACATTGTTCAAGGAATAGGGGGCTATATTGCTACAGATAATATGGCTGGTTTAAAAGAATATTATGATGAAGTTTTAGATGATTGTCAAATAATTAATAATTTATCACTTCTTAGTCCAGAAATAATTAATAATCCTGCCATATACAGTTTGCTTTCCTCTAAGTATCATATTGCAACGGAATTAGGTATAAAAGTAAATTTAGAAATTTTTATGGATTTATCTAATATAAATATAAAAATATATGACTTAACTAGAATTTTAGGAATTCTTATTGATAATGCTATTGAGGCTGCAAAGAATTGTTCTGATAAAGAAATTACTATAACTTTTAGAAAAGATTATAGAAAAAACAAGCAATTATTTATCATAGAAAATACATATTCAAATAAAGATGTAAATATAGATGAAATTTTTAAAAAAGGAAAAACAAGCAAAGTTAAGGATTCTGAAAATCACGGAATTGGTTTATGGGAAGTACGAAACACTATAAAGAAAAATAAAAATTTAGATTTATATACAACTAAGTCTGAAAAATATTTCAAACAACAATTTGAAATTTATTGTTAATATATTAAGAAGACTTGCATTTGCAAGTCTTCTTTTCTATGTATGCTGTTTTTACACATCCATAAGCATAAGTCCAACGGAAACCTGCATAGTATAGTCTATATAGTTCAGTTTCCCTTGGTGCGCAATAGGATACATTTGGCTCGAATTTTTGTATGCACCACTTACCTCAAAAAATTCTTTGCCTTTTGTAATAAATTTTTTGGTGTTTGCCAAATCACACCAGCTTAATATTGGCCTGCTTCCAGTAGGCTCGAAGTCACCTTTTGCCTTATGCGAATCCCAATAATGACCTAGTTTGCTACTTTCGTTGCAAACTTCGTACCATGCACGTTCTACATTATAACCCCTTTTTACCAATTCTCTGATGCAGAATCCGCAAAAAATATCATATTCAATATCTGTTGCCATATGGCTGTGTTTTTGTGGTAAATATTGCTCAAATAGGTTTTTCCATTCTTGAGGCAGTAATTTACCCACTCCCGGTTTTCTTCCTTCTCCAAAAACTAAATTCCCATCCTCATCAAAAGATGGATCTACTTTTGGATGGCGAAAGTCCGTAATTCCTAATGGAATATACACGGTAAGTGTGCTTAGCACTCTTTCTTGTGCAATTCCATTAGGAGTGTGCTTCATAAATTTTTCATCCAGTGATAGTTCACTTGCCCGTACAATTGGGAACATCTCGTCTAGATGTTCAAGGATAGATGATGTTTTCTTAATGCTTTTCATGCTGTTATCCTCCATAAAAACAAATCGCATATTAGATATATAAAAAATTATCTAACCTAGTTATTGTAACATATTCATGGCATTTTTTCAATATTTCCATGTTACTATTTTCTAGTTATTTGGCAATTTTTAAAAAATAAAGCAACCACCTTATACATGTGATTACCTTATACTCAAAAACTTTTGATTAATTACTATATAATATTACCTTTGTTCCCTTATTTATTTGTATTCCTTTTTTAGGTAATTGATCTGTTATTATTTTTTCCATATCATCTGTATCAATTTCATAGTCCAATTCTAAATTAGAAAGTATTTCCTTTGCTTCTTTTACTGTTAATCCAGTTACTTCTGGCATTTCAACCTGCACAGTCATTTCTTCATCTGTATTGTTTTTTGTAATTTTCAAATATGGTAAGACCTCTCCTAAAATTTGTGAAGCAATAGGTGCTGCTACACCACCTCCTTGGTGCCCCCCTTCTCCTGTTGGATTATATAAAACGATTAATATAACAAGCTCAGGATTTTCTGTATTTACAACTCCTATAAATGATGTTACATATTTTCCTGTATTTACTCCATCTTCAGATGTTCCTGTTTTTCCTCCTATAGAATAACCTAATACTTGTGCGTTTTTACCTGTTCCTTCTGATACCACAGAATTCATCATACTAAGTACTTTTTGTGCTGTTTCTTTTGATATAACTTGACTTCCTTCTTCTATTTCAAAATCTGTTTTTTCCCCTGTTTGACTATTAATTTTAGCCTTTGCAACTCTTGGAGTTATACTTTTTCCAAAATTAGCAATTGTTCCTACCATTTTTATCATTTGAATTGGTGTTACCTCAAATCTTTGCCCAAAGCTAATAGTTGCAAGTTCTACTGGACCTACTTTATCTTTTTTTAGGAATATACTATTTGCTTCACCTAACAAATCAATTCCAGTTTTTTCAAGTAATCCGAATTTTTCCAAGTATTCATAATATGCATCAACTCCTATTTGTTGCCCTAGTCCAATAAATACCGGGTTACATGAATTCATAAGTGCTAATCTTAAGCTTTCTGAGCCATGTGGATTATAATATCTCCAGCACTTAATTCTGGTTCCTGCTATATTTATAGAACCTGTGCAAGAAAAACTTACTTTATCAATATCTGTTACAATTCCTTCTTCTATTGCTGCAGATGCAGTTACTAACTTAAATGTTGAACCCGGCTCATATGTATCTGATATTGCCTTATTTCTCCACATTTGTTGTAGCTGTTTTGACTTTTCACTTGATTCTATAGAATCCCAATTTGCCTCAAGTTCTGGAATATTTATTGTATAAGGTGAATTTAAATCATAGCTAGGGTATGATGCTAATGCTAAAATATCACCATTCTTAGGGTTCATAATTATTACATTTCCCCCATCAGTACAAACATTATCTATACAAGCTTCTGTTAAATATTTTTCTGCAATCGATTGTACCGTCATATCTATTGTAAGTACCAAATCATCCCCATCTATTGCAGATATATAATCTTCTCCTTCTTTTTCCATATTGCTTCCTGTTGCATCAGTTAATTTTAAAATTTTTCCTTGAGTTCCTTTTAAAATATCATCATAACGCTTCTCTATTCCATCTAAACCTTGATTATCACTACCAGTAAATCCAATTACATTGGCTGCCAAAGTACTATATGGATAATATCTTTTAGAATCTTCATCTATATTTATTCCTGTAGTTATATTATTTTCTTGCATCCAAACCCTTAATTTGTCTGTTTGCTCCTTATCTACCTTTTTAACTATTGTTTCTATTGAACTATTTTTACTTACTTTTTTTAACACAGTTTCATATTCCAAATCAAAAATTTCTGCCATTGCTCTTGCAACTCTTTCTTTATCTGCTTTTTCAATATTAGTTGGATTTACAGAAACTGTTTCAACACTTGCACTTACAGCCAGTGCTATTTCACCAGTTGCATCCCAAATAGTTCCCCTTTTAGGATTAATTTTTCTATTTAATGTTTGTTGAGCATATGCTTTTGCTTGAAGCTCAGCTCCTTGGACGAATTGAATATATCCCACTCTTACAATTAATAAATTACATATTATAAATGCTACAATTAGCATTTTCATTAATCTTTTTTTTCTTCCAATATTGGTAGTTTTCATATTTCTCTCCTAAAAAAACAATGAATATATTTAAATATATTCATTGTTTTTCTAAATTATCATTAAGTTTAAATTTTTACATTGCCTGCCTATATAATTCAACAAAATCTTCTTTGCTTACGTCTCTTGGATTTCCTGGTTTGCATGGATCTATCATTGCTTTATTAGCAAGCATTTCTAGGTCTTCTTCTTTACATCCAGTATCTTTTACCGTTTGAGTTATCCCTACTGCCTTTGATAACTCAGATATCTTCCAAACAAAAGTATTAATTATGTCTTGCTTATTTAAATTAGCTGCATCTGGTCTTCCTATTTCTAATAATATTTCTTTAAATCTTTCCCAACAAACTTCTCCATTATATCTCATTACTGTTGGAAGTAATATTGCATTTGCCATTCCATGTGGAGTATCATAAACTGCTCCTAACTGATGTGCCATTGAATGTACTATTCCTAAACCTACATTTGAAAATCCCATTCCTGCAATATATTGTGCATATCCAATCATCTCTATTGCATATTCATCTTTTTCATTAACTGCTGCTGGCAAATATTCAAAAATCAATTTTATTGCCTTCATATGGAACATATCGCTCATTACGTTATGTGATTTTGTTATATACCCTTCTATTGCATGTGTTAATGCATCCATACCTGTATATGCAGCCAAAGATTTTGGCATTGTAGCCATTAATTCAGAATCTATTATTGCTAAAATTGGTATATCATTTGGGTCTACACATACCATTTTTATTTTTCTTTCTTCATCTGTTATTACATAATTAATAGTTACTTCTGCTGCTGTTCCAGCTGTTGTTGGTAGTGCTATTAATGGCATTCCTCTATTTAGTGTATTTGATAATCCATTTAAAGATACTAATTCTCTATCTGGATTTGTCATTAAAATAGAAACTCCTTTTGCTGTATCTATTGCTGATCCTCCTCCTACTGCAACTATTACATCAGCTTTAGCCTTTTTACAAGCTTTTACTCCTGCTAATACATTTTGTATGCTTGGATTTGCTTTTAAATCTGAAAATACCGTATATGGTATCTTTGCTTTTTCTAATACTTTAGTAACTTTATCTGTTACTCCTACCTCTAATAAGGCCTTATCTGTTACTAAAAAAACTTTCTTAAACCCCCTATTTTTTATTTCTAATGGTAACTCTTCTCTTGCTCCTTTCCCAAAATACGATGTTTCATTTAATACAAATTTTGTACTCATATTTTTTTCCTCCTTTTTATTTTTATATTATATCACTTATGTTAAAATTTTAACAATACTTTTTATAGCTTTCCCAAATATATGAATTAATATAATCCATTTTATTTTCTATATCTTCAGCAAGCTTTAATTGATTTCTAGCTCTGTCTAAATTATGTGTTTCGTAATTACATTTAAAGTATTTATCTCCACTAATGAAATCATCCAAAAATCTCATTCCTAATTCTATTGCCATCAATTTTATAGATTGTCCCATTAATTTAATTTCTTGTTCTGTCATGCATGTTGCTAACTCACTTAAATATCCATCTGTATAACATTCAAATAGTTCTTTTTTTAAATATACTTTATTTAAATCTTTTTCGTCTTCTGGAGCATTTGATGCAGCTGACCTAATTCCATCTCCATAATCATATAATCCACTGCCAGGCATTACAGTATCTAAATCTACTACTGCTAAAAAATCTCCTGTTTGCTTATTTATCATAACATTATTTACTTTTGTATCATTATGTGTAACTCTGTATGGTATTTCTTTATTTTCTAATTTGTCTACTATTATACTACAAAATTCTTTTCTGTCTAGGATAAATTTTATTTCCTTATTTACAAGTTTTACTCTTTTAAATTCATCTTTTCCCACATTTTTTTCAAAATTTGTAAATCTATTTTTGGTATTGTGGAAATCTACTATTGTTTCTGCAAGCGTTTCTATTGGATAATTATTCAATAATTTTTGGAAATTTCCGAATGCTTTCCCAGCAATTCTAACTATCTTCGGATTTTCAGAATTATCATATGAAATACCATTATCTATAAAATTATATACCCTGTAAAATTCTTCTTGTAAATTTTCATTTTTGCAAACGACCATGTTTTTGTCATCTACTGTTTTTATTACTTTAAGAACCTTATGTTTTTTATCACTTATTTTATCTAATTCATTTTGCAAATGCCTAGTAATACCTTCTATATTATTCATAACATCATATGGATTTTTAAACACATAGTTATTAATTTGCTGAAATAAATATTTATTTTCTTTTCCATTTTCATTGGATGTAACTACATACGTTTTATGTA
>CALXUH010000045.1 GCA_944391645.1 uncultured Clostridia bacterium
ATAAAGACCCAAGAGGTGACGGGTATAATATAATTCAGTCTAAAATAGCAATTGGAGCAGGTGGATTGCTAGGAAGCGGATTTTTACAGGGCACACAAACACATTTGGGATACTTATATCCTAAAACTACGGATTTTATATTTTCAGTAATAGGTGAAGAATTTGGATTTATTATTTGTAGCATTATTGTAATAATTTATGTACTTTTAATTACAAAATGTATACAAGTGGCAAAATCAGCGTCAGATAATTTGGGATCATATTTAGTAATAGGGCTTACACGGAATATTGTTTTTCCATATATTAGAAAATATTGGAATGACAATAGGGTTACTACCAATAACAGGTGTGCCATTACCATTTATAAGCTATGGAGGAAGTTCAATGCTAACCAATATGATGATTATTGGATTAATTTTAAATGTAAGTTCACAAAGACAATCATCAATGTTTAATGGATAGGGAGAAAAATGTATATTAGGGAATTAAATATAGGAAATATAAAAATAAAAAACAATATATTATTAGCACCAATGGCTGGGATAACAGACAGTGCATTTAGAAAAATCTGTAAAAAGTATGGAAATCCGGGAATGGTTTATACAGAAATGGCAAGCAGTAAAGCTATTTTCTATGGAGATGAAAAAACCGATAAAATAATTAGAACAGAAGGAGAACAACAGCCAGTTGCAATACAAATTTTTGGAAGTGATCCAGAAATTATGGCTGATACTGCAAAGAAAATATCTAAGTATGCAAGTATAATAGACATAAATATGGGATGTCCAGCTCCTAAAGTAGTAAAAAATGGAGATGGAAGCAAGCTTTTATTAAATTTTGATTTGGTACATAATATTGTAGAAACAGTTGTAAAAAATATAGATATACCAGTTACTGTAAAAATTAGAAAAGGATGGGATAATGAAAATATTGTAGCAGTTGAGGTTGCAAAAATAGTTGAACAGGCTGGAGCAAAAGCAATTACTATACATGGAAGAACAAGAGCACAATATTATTCAGGACAAGTAGATTTAGATATTATAAAAAAAGTAAAAGAAGCAGTTAATATACCAGTAATAGGAAATGGTGATATAAAAACGATAGAAGATGCTAAAAAAATGTTCGAATATACTGGAGTAGATGGTATAATGATTGGAAGAGGTGCACTACGGGGCACCATGGAAATTAAATGAAATAATAGAGGGTTTACAAGGTAAAGAAAAAAAAGAAATTTCTTGCCAAGAAAAGCTAAATATTATTTTAGAGCATCTGAACTTAGAAGTGCTTAATAAAGGTGAATATGTTGGCGTAAGGGAAATGAGAAAACATATTTGTTGGTATTTAAAAAATTTAAAAAATTCAAGCAAAGTAAGAGAAGAAATAAATAAATTAGAAACGCTAAAGGATGTAGAACAACGATTAAAAGAATATTTTAATACTTTATAGAATAAACTTGAAAATAGCAAATTACTATTTTCAAGTTTTTTAATTATTATGTTAATAAAATATAATTATAAGGATGATTTTAATGAAAAAAATAATATTTATATTTATAATTTTGGCTATAATAATTTTTATAATTTTAATAAAAAACAATTATAAAAATACAAAAATAGGAAATAATATAATTAATCAATCAGCTGATGAGATAAAAGAAAATATTTTAAATATTGAATCTTATGAAGCAAATGTACAAATAACAATAAATAGTAATAAAACAACAAATACATATGAGGCAAAACAAAGCTATTATAAAGAAAAAAACTTATATAAGCAAGAAATAATGTCACCAGAGAGCATGAAAGGCACAATTTTTGAATATGATGGAACAAACTTACAAATAAAAAATACAAGATTAAATTTAAGCAAAATATATAAAAATTATAATTATATAGGTAGCAACGAATTGAGCTTAATTGCATTTATTGAAGACTACCAGAATAATGAAAATATTGATTATGAAAGTGATAATGAAATAATTTTAGAAGTTAATGTAAAAAATAATAATAAATATAGAAAAACAAAAAAGCTTTATATAAGTAAAAATACCAAATTACCAATTAAATTAGAAATACAAGATAATGCACAAAACACTTTGGTTTACATATTATATAATGAGATAGAAATAAATAAATCAGAAAATAAAAAATAAACTAAAGTTAAAAATAAAAATAATTAATAATATCTCAAACTAAAATACCAATATTTAAAATATAGAACAAAGATTTAAATATACAAATAAGAGAGAGTGAAGAATATGGTAATAAAAAGAGGAGATATGTTTTATGCAGATTTAAGCCCTGTAGTAGGATCAGAACAAGGAGGTATAAGACCAGTATTAGTTATACAAAATAACATAGGTAATAAATATAGCCCAACAGTTATAGTTTCGGCAATAACATCACAACTAAATAAAAATAAATTGCCAACGCATATAGAATTAGGCTCTGAAGAATTTGGGTTAAAAGAAAATTCTATAATATTAACAGAGCAAATACGCACAATTGATAAAAGTAGATTAAAAGAAAAAATAGGGCATATAAATGATGCAAAAGTAATGAATCAAATAGACAGCGCACTAGGAGTAAGCTTCGGGTTGGAATAATATAAACAAGGTCACTTAACGAAAAGAATCGTTAGGTGGCTTTTTAGTTGACAATATTTGTCGTTTGTTGTCGATGAAAAATTCTTTACTTTTATAAAAAAATGTATTAATATATAAATATCTTTAGATTGCTATTTTTCTTATAGCAATTTCCAAAATAATTTTAAAATCAAAATTTTTTTTCTTAAAATTTCCAAAATTTTTATAATTTATAAATCTAATAAAGAGGTGATGCATATCTGCTAAAAAAAATTAGTGGCAAATATAAAATAAAGGTTTTTTTTATATGTTTAATAATAATATTTTTTTTAATAAGTTACATACAAAATAATTCAGTAAATAAATATTCAAAACATAGCTCCAAAATAAATATATGTAGCATTAAACAAAATATTGAAAAATTACAATTTACAAATGAGAATTGGACTTTAGAGATACCAAAAATTTCATTAAAAGCAAAAATAAATTTTGGCACAACAGAAGATGTAATGAATGAATTTATAGGACATTTTGATAATACATCAGTATGGAGTGGAAATATTGGACTTGCTGCTCATAACAGAGGCTATCCAGTGAATTATTTTGGAAGACTTAAAGAATTACAAATAGGGGATGAAATAAAATACACAACTATATATGGTACAAAGACATATAAAGTGGTACTATCTACAATCATAGAAGATATAGACTGGTCGTATTTACAAGAAACTAAAGAAAATAAACTTACACTAATAACATGTGTAGAAAATAAACCAAGATACAGAAGATGTATTCAAGCAATAGAAATATAAGGAGGATTTATGAAAAAGTTAATAATAACAATTATAATTTTACAAATGATAATAGCAATATTTATATTACCCAATAAATCACAGGCAGTATTTTCGATAGATAAAGCAGATTTATATTCAAAAGGAACATATTCAGATTATCTACGTTTTGGAGGAATGGGAATAGTTTTTGATTATGTAGTTTACCAGAAAGACGGACAAGAATATCCAGCATATTGCTTAAACAAAGATCTAAAAGGAGCAAGCTCAAGTCTTTCATATTCAGTAAATGTAAACACATTACTTACTGATGTAAAAATCTGGAGAACAATAATAAATGGATATCCATATAAAACACCAGAAGAATTAGGGTGCAATACAAAAGAAGAAGCGTTTTTAGCAACAAAACAAGCAGTATATTGTGCTATTTATGATAGAGACCCTAATACATATATTGCAACAGACGAAATTGGAGAAAGAACAAAAAATGCGTTAATACAAATTGTAACGAATGCAAGAAATTCTACAGAAATAAAACAAAGTGCAGATCTTGAAATAGAAGATGTAACAGAAAAATGGGAACAAGATACTATTAATAAAAGATATTTATCAAAAAAATTTAAAATCAATGCAAACAGTACTATTAATTCATATTCAGTAAAATTAGAAGAATTAAATATTGATGGTGTAAAAATTGTTAATGAAAATAATGAAGAAAAAACAGAATTTAATTATGGAGAAATATTTAAAATAATAATACCTATAAAAAATATTACAGCTGATGGTAATTTTAATATAAAAGTAAATGGAAAAGTTGCTACAAAACCAATTTTATATGGTTATTCATCAGATCCAAATTTACAAGATTATGCGCTAACAGGAAATATATATGAAGATGGCAGTGGTGAAAAAAAAGTATATTATACAAAAAATGAAACAAAAATAAAAATTCTAAAGCTAGATGAACAAGGAAACCCACTTGAAGGAGTAAAATTTAGCTTACTAGATGAAAATAAATGTGTAATACAAACAGAACTTATAACAGATAAGGAGGGGAAAATAACTATAGAAAATATTATTCCAGGAACATATTATTTAGAAGAAACAGATGCGTTAAATGGATATACAGAATATGAAGAACTAATAGAATTAAACTTAAGTTATAATGAAGCTTTAACACTTACTGTAACAAATGAAAAAGAAACAATAACAATAGAGGAGCCTTTAATTACAGAAAACTATGAAGAAGTTATTTTAAAATCACCACAAAATGATGAACCAATAAAATTGCCCAAAACAGGAATGTAACTATTATTGTTAAACCTTGTTACTTACCTTGACAATTTATATAAATATTAGTATAATTATAATGTTAATTGTAAAGAAGGGAAGAGTGACAAGATAACAAATGATTTCACGACTGATAGTTTTAGTCTTATTAATTGCTGTAAATGCTTTTTTCGCAGCAGCCGAAATTGCATTTATATCTTTAAATGATGCAAAAATTGAAAGACAGAGTAAGGAAGGAAACAAAAAGGCAAGACAAATCAAAAAAATGCTTAAAGAACCTACAAGGTTTTTATCAACAATACAGATAGGAATAACACTTGCAGGATTCTTATCTAGTGCTTTTGCAGCAGATGCTTTTGCAAGTGAACTTGCGCCTATATTGGACAACTTATTTCCATTAGGTTTAACTACATGGACAAATATTTCTATTATAATAATAACTTTAATTCTTTCATATTTTTCACTTGTATTTGGGGAATTAGTTCCAAAAAGAATCGCAATGAAAAATCCAGAAAAAATAGCTTTTGGAACAATAGTAATTATTAAACTTATATATACATTAACAGTTCCTTTTGTAAAATTACTTACATGGTCAACAAACTTAGTTTCTAAGATTTTTGGAGTTACAGGAGTAGAGGAAGAAACAGTAACAGAAGAAGAAATTAGAATGATGGTTGATGTGGGAGAAGAAAAAGGCTCAATTGATGAAACGGAAAAAGAATTAATTAATAATGTATTTGAGTTTAACGATAAAGTTGCATCAGAAGTAATGATTCATAGAAAAGAAATATATGCTATAGATGTTCAATCAGATATAGGAGATATTTTATCAGACTTAAAAGAGTATAAATATAGTAGAATACCTGTATATGAAGATAATATAGATAATATAGTTGGAATGCTTTATATTAAGGATTTACTAGCATATGTTTACTTAAAAAAAGAAGTAAAAATAAAAAAAATTATGAGAGAAGTTTATTTTGTTCCAGAGAACAAACCTATAAATGATTTATTTAGAGAACTTCAAAAAAACAAACACCAAATTGCAGTTGTGCTTGATGAATATGGTGGTACTGCAGGATTAATTACAATGGAGGATATACTTGAAGAATTAGTTGGTAATATTTTTGATGAATATGATGATGTTGAACCAGAATATGAACGAATAGATGAAAATACATTTAGAATAAGTGGAAGTGTTTCAATATTTGATTTAAGAAAAATATTAAATATAGAAGACATACCAGAAGGAGATTATGATACACTATCAGGATACTTAATAGAATTATTAGGACGTATTCCAGAAGACAATGAAATGCCAGAAATAGAAACTGATAAAGTAACATATAAAATAGAGGAATATGAAGACAAAAGAATTTTATGGGTAAAAGCTTGTAAAAATAATATAGTAGAAATAGAAGATAAAAATGAAAAAGAAGATTTAGAGTAGATTAAGGGCGGAAAATATATCCGCCCTTAAATTAAATAAAATTAATTATTATAATTATGTTGTTAATAGTTCAAATGGTAAGGAGAAGATATGTATAACAAATTAGGAATAAAAAAAGAAATAATAGATTTATCAGAAAAAGTAGAAATGGAATTACAAGAAGAATACAGAAAAATAGATAAAATAAAGGAATTTAATAGTATAAAAGTATTAAAAGCTATGCAAAATAATAAAATTTCGGATATGCATTTTGGAAGCACATCTGGGTATGGATATGGAGACATAGGCAGGGATACTATAGAGAAAGTATTTGCCGAATGCTTAGGAGCAGAGGATGCATTAGTTAGAAATCAATTTATTTCCGGAACACACGCATTAACAGTTGCATTATTTGGAATGTTAAGACCAGGAGATACAATGCTAAGTATAAATGGAAAACCATATGATACTTTAGATGAAGTAATTGGAATAACAGAAAATAAAAGTTCTCTAAAAAGTTATGGTGTAAAATACGAGCAAATTGATTTAATTGGAAATAACTTTGATGAAGAAAAAATTATTGAAAGAGCAAAAAAGGGTAATGTAAAACTAATATGTATGCAACGCTCCAAAGGTTATGCAATAAGAAAAAGTTTAAGTTTAACTTCCATAAAAAATATAATTAGTAAAATTAGACAGGTAAACAAAGAAGTAATTATAATGATAGATAATTGTTATGGTGAATTTGTAGATACGGTAGAACCATTAGAACTTGGGGCAGATATAATAGTTGGATCCTTAATAAAAAATTTGGGTGGAGGAATTGCACCAAATGGAGCATATATTGCTGGAAGAAAAGATTTAGTTGAATTAGCAGCACAAAGATTAACAGCTCCAGGACTTGGCAAAGAAGTTGGACCAACATTAGGAATAAATAAACAAATTTTACAAGGATTATTTTTAGCACCTCAGGTAGTAGCAAACAGCTTAAAAACAGCAGTATTTGCAAGTAGAATGTTAGAAAGTTTAGGTTATAATGTAGAACCAAAATATAATGAAAAAAGAACAGATATTGTTCAAACAATAGAATTTAAAACCTCAAGTGAATTAATTAAATTTTGCCAGGGAATACAAAAAGGCTCTCCTGTTGACTCTAATTCTATTCCAGAACCTTGGGATATGCCTGGATACACAGATAAGGTAATAATGGCAGCGGGAACATTTGTACAAGGTTCATCAATAGAACTTTCTTGTGATGCACCAATTAGAAAACCATATACTGCTTTTTTACAAGGCGGATTGACATATGAATATGGGAAAATAGGAGTATTAACAGCAATCAATAATTTAAGTGTGTAAATTAAAAATAAAGTCATAGGATACAATGTGTAATAAAATATGTATGAGAAAAATCATTTATGAAAGAGGAAAAAGATGAATGTTTTAATTATAGGTGGAGGACCTGCAGGAATGATGGCTGCAATATCTTCAGCAATGCAAAAAAGAAATAAAGTAACAATACTGGAAAAAATGAATTCATGTGGAAGAAAACTACTAATAACTGGAAAAGGAAGATGTAATATTACAAATTCAGCTAATATTAATGATTTCTTTAAAAATATACCTGGAAATCCTAAATTTTTATATAGTGCATTTAATAAATTTAATAATGAAGATATAGTAAAATTTATAAATAATCAAGGAGTAAAAACTAAAGAAGAAAGAGGAGGCAGAATTTTCCCTGTATCAGATAAATCAATTGATGTATTAAATGCATTTATGAATAAGTTAAAACAACTAAGAGTAAATATTATTACTAACTGTACTGTAGAAAAAATTTTAGTAAAAGATGGAGTGGTTATAGGAGTACAAACAACAGAAAAGAAAATTTTTAATGCTGATAAAGTGATACTTGCAACAGGTGGGAAAAGCTATCCTGTAACTGGGTCAACAGGTGATGGTTATATAATGGCTAAAGAGCTTGGTCATACAATAAATCAAATAAAACCAGCACTAGTACCACTAGTGTGTGAAGATAGTCAGTCATTAGGAATGTGTAGAAAAATGCAAGGACTATCATTGAAAAACGTAGGAATAAAATTATTATGTTCAGATAAAATTGTTTATGAAGACTTTGGAGAAATGTTATTTACTCATTTTGGAGTATCGGGACCTGTAATATTAAGTAGTTCATCAATGTTACTTAGAGTAAAAAATATAGATAATTTGTTGAAAGAAAATAAGGTAAAATTGCAAATTGATTTAAAACCAGCACTTAATAAGGAAAAACTAGACTTAAGAATAAGGAGAGACTTTGAGGAAGTAAAAAATAAGCAATATAAAAACAGTTTAGAAAATTTATTACCAAAAAAAATGATACCTGTATTTATAGAATATACAAAAATAAATCCAGAAAAAAAGGTAAATGAAATAACAAAAGAAGAAAGAAAAACTATTGTTGATAGTTTAAAGAATTTACAAATTATAATAAATGGATTTGGAAAAATGGATGAAGCCATAATTACATCTGGGGGAATTAGTACTAAAGAAATAGATCCTAAAACAATGAAATCAAAAATTATCGAAGGATTATATTTTGCAGGAGAGATAATAGATGTAGACGCTTTGACTCGGTGGATTTAACTTACAAATTGCATATTCTACCGGATTTTGTAGTCGGAAATGGGGAATAAAAATGGGAAGAAAAATAATAAATAAAGAATCATTTTCAGTTGGAAAAAATGAAAATAAAAATGATGATGAAATATATATAGGTGAAAATTTTGTAGCGGTTATAGATGGTGTTTCAAATAAAAATAGTGTTGTTGTAGATGGGGAAAAAGTAAAACTATCTAGAATAATAACAGAAGCAATTAGAAAAATGGATAGACCACAAGCTCCTCAATATGCTAAATCATTATCGTTTGAAGAATTTGTTAAATATATAAATTTATATATAAGTGAATATTTACAAAGATATGGGTTGTCCGGTTATATAGGTAAACTGGAAGCAACAGGTGTAATTTATTCTAAGTTTCATAATCAAATTTGGTTGGTTGGAGATTGCAGGGCAATTTATGATGGAAAAATAGTCCAAAATCCACTAAAAGTAGATGAGGTATATATTGATATAAGAAGAAAAATAATGGAGGCTTTGATCAAAGATGGATATACTGAGGAGCAGTTATTGTTAACAGATATATCAAGGATTTTAATCAAGAAGCCTGAATTATTAGATGAATATGTAAAAAATGCTGAATTAAAGAAACAAATAGGAGAATATAGAGCAAATAGAATAAGACAAGCATTAAGCGAATGTGGTTTTTCTGAACAAGAAATAGAAGAAAAGGATTTGATTAGAAAATTTTATGATTCATCAGACTTACAACAAGTAGTAAAAAACAATCCTAATATGGGTACCTTTGGATATTCTGTATTTAATGGTCTAAATACAGAAATTAAAAAGTGTAAAGTTGAAACTTTACCAGCTAATGTTAGATATATAAAAATGTTTTCTGATGGTTTTCCAATTGAAGCAATGAATAATGAGAAAGATATTGGATATGCTGTTAGATTAATACGAAAAAGAGCAAAGGAAGATCCATTAAGTATAAAAAACAATCCAGCAGCACATGTATCTATGAGATATAGTAAAAAAGATAATAGAATAGAAGAATATGCAATAGATGATGCTTCTGCAGTAATAATTGAAATAAGTAGAGATGAAAGAGAAGATGATGAGAGAGGTTAAAAATGAGTTTTAAAACTATAAAACACAATATTAAAGCAGAAATTATGGAAAAAAAATCAAGATTTATTGCAAATATTTTTTATGTAGAAACAACTAGTCAAGCAGAAGAATATATTAAAGAAATAAAAAAAGAGCATTATAATGCAAAACACAACTGTTCTGCTTATATAGTTATGCAAAATCGGAGCAACTATAAAAAAATATAGTGATGATGGAGAACCTTCTGGAACAGCAGGCGCTCCAATACTTAAGATATTATCTGAGCAAAATTTAATGAATATTTTGGTAGTAGTAACAAGATATTTTGGCGGAATTTTGCTAGGTACTGGTGGATTAGTTAGAGCATATTCGCGGAGCAACAAAAAAAGCTTTAGATGAAACAGAATATACAAAAAAAACAATTGGCTATGAAGCAGAGATAGAAACTTCATATAAAAATTTAGAGGATATAAAATATGAATTAAAAAAGAATAAAATAAAAATTTTGAAAATAGAATATAATCAAGACATAAAATTATTAGTTGAAATTCCAGAGGAAAAAATAGAACAAATAAAAAAATTAAATATAAAAACAAAAAAAGCAACAAAAAAATATGTTGAAATTTGAACACTTACAAGCAAAATTAGAAAAAATTTCCAGAAAAGTATTGCATTTAGATGAAATTAATATTATAATTTCAAATGTAAATTTTTTACAATTTTTAAATTTGGGAGGTATTGAAGTGAAAGAAAAAACAACAATTTTGATTGCAGATGACAATGCAGATTTTGCAATGACATTAGTTAAGTATTTAGAAAAAGAGGAGGAAATGGAGGTTATAGGAGTAGCTAAAAATGGTAAGGAAGCTTGTGAAATGGTTTTAAACACACAACCGGATGTACTTTTATTAGATGTAATAATGCCATATTTAGATGGAATAGGCGTATTAGAATACATAAATTCATCAAATATAGATAAAAAACCAATGTGTATAATGCTATCAGCAGTCGGACAAGCAAAAATAACACAAACAGCAATATCTTTAGGAGCAGAGTATTATGTAGTAAAACCATTTGATATAGAAATTTTAATAAAAAGAATAAAAGAAATAAAAAATTATAAACCAAAAACTGCACAAAATTGTTATAGTAATAATAGAGAAGTAAAAGTACCTTATATAGATATATCAGAAGATAGCAAAAAAAATGAAGAAGTATTAGAAGCACTTGTAACAAATATAATACATGAGTTAGGGGTACCAGCACATATAAAGGGATATCAATATTTAAGAGAAGCCATAATAATGGTAATAAAAGACATAGATGTTATAAACCAAATAACAAAACAGTTGTATCCTGACATTGCAAAAAAATTTAAAACAACACCATCTAGAGTAGAGCGTGCAATTCGTCATGCAATAGAAGTAGCATGGGCAAGAGGCCAACAAGATACAGTAGAAAGTATATTTGGATATACGATTTCAGCTGCAAAAGGTAAGCCAACTAATAGTGAATTTATAGCAATGATTGC
>CALXUH010000046.1 GCA_944391645.1 uncultured Clostridia bacterium
AATAGCTATAGTAGAATGTGGATTTTTATCAAATGAAGAAGAGGTAAAACTATTACTAACAGAAGAGTATCAAGATAAACTAGCATGGGGAATATATATAGGAATAATGAATTATTTTTATTAATAAATAAAAAAATAGCTAAAAGAATTAGCTATTTTTTAGTATGAAGTAGTATATATTAGAATAAACCTGTAATAACGCCGTTCTCATCAATATCAATATTTTCTGCAGCAGGAATTTTTGGAAGACCAGGCATTGTAAGAATATTCCCTGTTAAAACAACGATAAAACCAGCACCGCTAGAGACTTTAACATTCCTTATGGTTACAGTAAAATCAGTTGGCGCTCCTAATTTTGTCGCATCATCTGAGAAACTATACTGAGTCTTTGCAATGCATATAGGCAGTGAGCCGAAACCCAATTGTTCTAATTTAACAATCTCATTTTCAGCAGTATCTGTGTATACTGCGGATTTTCCACCATAAATTTTAGTTATAACTGCATTTATTTTTTCTTTAATAGATAAATTTATATCATAGCTAAAAGAAAAATCATTTTCTTTTTCACATAATTTTATAACTTCATTTGCAAGCTCTATTCCACCATTTCCACCATTTTCCCAAACACTAGATAAAACAACATTTACACCTAAAGACTTACATTCTTTTATAAGTAAATTAATTTCATTTTCGGTATCAGTTGTAAATTTATTAATTGCAACAACAGCAGGAAGCTTATAAACTTTTGTTATATTAGAAATATGACGTAATAGGTTTGGCAAACCCTTTTTTAAGGCATCTAAATTTTCAGATTCTAAGTTATCTTTACTAATACCACCATGCATTTTTAAAGCACGAATTGTTGCTACAATAACAACACATGAAGGTTTTAAATTACCTAATCTACACTTAATATCTAAAAATTTTTCTGCTCCTAAATCTGCACCAAATCCGGCTTCAGTAATAGCGTAATCACCTAAACTCATTGCCATTTTTGTAGCAATAATAGAATTACAACCATGAGCAATATTCGCAAAAGGACCACCATGGATTATGGCCGGAGTACCCTCTAAAGTTTGAACTAAATTAGGTTTTATTGCATCTTTTAGTAATGCAGTCATTGCACCTTGTGCTTTTAAATCTCCAGCTGTAATAGGTTTATTATCATAAGTGTATCCTATTATAATCTTAGAAAGTCTATTTTTTAAATCAGATATAGAAGTAGATAAACACAAAATTGCCATAATTTCAGAGGCAACTGTTATATCAAATCCATCTTTCCTTGGAATTCCATTTTTATTTCCACCAAGCCCATCTTCAATATTACGAAGTTGTCTGTCATTCATATCAACTGCACGTTTCCATGTTATTTTAGATGGATCAATTTGTAAAGTATTACCTTGGAAAATATGGTTATCAATCATAGCAGCAAGAAGGTTATTGGCAGAACTTATTGCATGAAAGTCGCCTGTAAAATGTAAATTAATGTCTTCCATTGGAGCCACTTGTGCATATCCACCACCAGTTGCTCCTCCTTTAACACCAAAAACTGGTCCTAAGGATGGCTCTCTTAATGCAACCACTACATTTTTATTTAAATTTTTTAAACTATCAGCTAAACCAATTGTTGTTGTTGTTTTTCCTTCTCCAGCAGGTGTAGGATTAATAGCAGTAACTAAAACAAGTTTACCTTTCTTTGATTTAGTTTTCTTTAGCAATTCTAAATTAATTTTTGCTTTATATTTTCCATAATATTCAAGGTATTCTTCAGGAATTCCTGCAACATCAGCAATTTCTCTTATGTGTTTAAGCTTTGTGCTTTGAGCAATTTCAATATCAGATTTCATAAAACACCTCCAAAAAATAATATGTATTTGTTACATTATAAATTAAGAGGGAATGATTTGCAATAAAAATAAATAATAAATGTTAGTTTATAAAAAATATGGAAGAAATTATCGCTAAAGTTAACTCTTTGTATAAGTTAAAATATGAATTTCATAACAACAATTTAATTGACAAATTATTGATATGAGATTTATAATTAGCAAGGGAGGAAAGCATATATGAAAGATTACATAACAATAATAGGAGGAGGCCTTGCAGGATGTGAAGCTGCATACCAAATTGCTAAAAGAGGAATAAGAGTAAAAATATATGAAATGAAACCAAAAAAATTTTCACCTGCACATTCAAATAAAAATTTAGCAGAAATTGTATGTAGCAATTCCTTTAAATCTAATTTAATTACAAATGCATGTGGATTATTAAAAGAGGAATTAAGAATGCTTGATTCGCTCCTTGTAAGATGTGCAGACAAGACAGCAGTTCCTGCGGGACAGGCTTTGGCAGTAGATAGAGAAGAATTTTCTAAAAAAGTAACAACAGAAATAAAAAATAATGCTCTCATAGAAATATATAATGAAGAAATAACCAATATAGAAAAAATATCACAAGATGGAATTGTTATAATTGCAACAGGACCATTAACCTCAGAAGGCCTGCTAGAAGATATTTTAAATTTAACAGGTAAAAATAAACTATTTTTTTATGATGCAGCTGCACCAATAATAGAAAAAGAAAGTATAGATTTTTCTATAGCTTTTTATGGAGATAGATATTCACAAGAAAAAAGAAAAGAAGAAGATGTAGAAAAATGGAAAAAAAAAATACAAAACCAAAAAAAAAGCTATATTAACTTACCTATGAATAAAGATGAATATGAAAAATTTTATAACGAATTAATTAATGCTAAAGTAGTAACTCTACATGAATTTGAAAAAAAAGAAATATTTGAGGGTTGCATGCCTATAGAAGTAATGGCTAAAAGAGGAATAGATACATTAAGATATGGTCCACTAAAACCAGTTGGATTTGATAATCCTAAAACTGCTAGAAGACCTTATGCATTAGTACAATTAAGACAAGATAATGAGGAAGCAACAATGTATAATATGGTTGGCTTTCAAACAAACCTAAATTTTGGAGAACAAAAGAGAGTATTTTCAATGATTCCTGGGCTTAAGCATGCTGATTTTGTAAAATACGGAGTAATGCATAAAAACACATATATAAATTCTCCAGAATTATTAGACGAAACATATAATTTAAAGGATAATCCTAATATATTTTTCGCAGGGCAAATAACAGGAGTGGAAGGATATGTGGAATCAATTGCATCAGGAATTGTAGCAGGGATAAATTCTGCCATAATGATGAAAAAAATAAAGGATAAATGCCAAGATAAACAGAAAATAAAATTTCCACAAGAAACAGTAATAGGAGCATTAGCTAAATATATATCAACACCTAAGCAAAACTTTCAACCAATGAATGCTAATTTTGGAATATTGCCAAAATTAGAAGATAAAATAAAAGATAAAAAACAAAGATATGAAAAAATGTCAAAAAGAAGTATAGAAAATATTACGAATTTATTACAAATTTATTAAAATTAAAAAAACAATAAATTTACATAAAACTATTGAAAAAAATGTCAAAAAGTGGTAAAATCTAAAATAGATGTAATTTAAACTAAAGTTAAGAAAGGAGATTTTTTATGAATTTTCAAAAGGA
The DNA here is from genome assembly GCA_944391645.1 of uncultured Clostridia bacterium. Classification (GTDB taxonomy): domain Bacteria; phylum Bacillota; class Clostridia; order TANB77; family CAG-508; genus UMGS1933. The sequence goes on from CALXUH010000046.1 coordinate 3,577, forward strand.
AAAAGAAGAACTAAAGAAATTATTAGACGAAATTAATTCAAGTATAGAAAAAGAAGATATTGACAATGCTTCAAAAAGAGAACTTTTAGAATTTATAAAAGTTAGCTTAGAAATTGAAAAAAAAATCGCAGTAATAGATGCTTGGGAAGAAGCAAATAAAAAGAAAGGTGGTGAATAATATATAATAATAATATTATTATATATTAAGTAGTATGGCAACATCTAATTTAGATTTACAAAAAAGAAAATTAGAAGAAGCAAACAGACGAGTAGATAGACTTGTAGAAGATATCTTATACACAGCTGATTTAGGAGGAAAAGTTGTAGACGTTTCTAAGATGGACGAATTAGAACAAATTATAAACAGATTAGAAAGAGTCGATTTTCAAGGTAATGTTGAACTATTAAAAGCAACAAAGGCTATTTATGATAAAGCTATTAAAGTAATAGACGAACAGTTAAAATCAGAAGAGATAAAGGGGATTGACCCAAATGGTAAAAAATCTCTTGAGGATGCAAAACAACTTTTAGAAAAGCAATCTAGCTTAGGAAGAGTTGGTACAATGATATCTCGATTTGATGAATTATCAAAAGGAACTATTGACGGAAGTATTGAAAGAAGGTATATTGATAGCAAAATTGAGGAATTAAATTATAGTATTAAAGATAGAGAAGAAAAAGAAAAACAAAGAAGAGAACCATTTAACAAAATTGTACATGTAACTCGTAAGCCAATGCAAGAGTTAGATAGATATAAAGAAATATTAAAAAAGATACAAGAAATAGATAAATCAATAAAAAAATTAACAATAGAAATACAAAAAGAAAAGGCAAAAAAACCAGAAGAACAAGATAAAGAGGCAATAAAAGCAAACGAAGATAAAATAAAAGAGTTAAATATTAAGAAGTTGAACTTATATAAAAGTGCAAGAACAGACGAAAATGACAAAGAATTTGAAGTTAACGCAAAAACAGATAAAACTTATAATGACTATTTTAAAAGAGTTCAAACATCTTTGGAAGCAAGAATTGATTCTTCAAGAACAGATGTTATAAACGCTTTAGAAACTATAAAAGATGAGGACATAGAGGTTTGTGGTACTACCATGAAAATATCAGATTATTTAAAAAATTATATGGATAAAACAAACCTAAAAAGAATTGATGAATTAGCTGATAAAATAGCTACAGATAAAGCTTTAACAATTAGAGCTATGGAACAAGAAAAAGAACATAAGGAGATGGAAGAACTAAAAGAAAGTAGGCAAGAATATGAAGAGAGAAGCGAAAATATAGGAAGATATACTGAAAACGAAAATGAGGAGCATCAAGTAACAAGGACTAATCAAAATGAAGGAAGAACTCAAACTGCAGGAACACCTATAGTATATGAGGAAAAGAAATTTGATTGGAAACATCCAATTAAATCAATAAAAAATCTATTTAGGAAAAAAGAGAGACAAGAAAATACAACAGGACAAGAAAATACAGAAAGCAAACTAGGAGCTCAAGAGGAGAAAAATATTTTAATACAGATTGAAAAAGAAATGGGAAAAAATTTCCGTAAACAATATACTGTAGATGAGCAAACAAGAATTTCTGCAAGAGTAGAAAATACATTAAATAAACAAAGAGAGGAATTTTACAGACAACAAAATGAACAAAACAGTGATGAAAATGAAAGATAATTTTTAACATTTCAATAAAAACCCATGAAAATGGGTTTTTTTATTGAAAAAAACTTGACAAATACAAAAAAATAGTGTAAAGTATATTAGCATTACATTTTTATATATTTTTGTAGAGGATAGTAGTATGGAAAAAAAAATAGAAATAAGTATTCTAATAGAAACATATGGGAAATTGTTGACAAAAAAACAATTAGATATTTTAAATAACTACTATAATATGGATTTATCTCTTTCTGAAATTGCAGAAAATA
>CALXUH010000047.1 GCA_944391645.1 uncultured Clostridia bacterium
GATTAATTGAGAGTATGCAGGCAGCTGTTGAAAAAATACCTATAGAAAAAGCATTCGAAGAATTAGAAAATGAAAGGGATTATTATCAAGCAAAAAGAGAAGAAGCAAACAATAAATTAATATCAAGAAAAGGATTAATAGGTAAGGCAATTGGTTTTGCACCTATGATTTGCATATTCTGTGGATACTTGATAGCACCATTAGTAATAATTGGATTAAGCAGTATGACACAAACATTTGCAACAATGTCAACGATGTATTAAATTACATAATTAAATAATAAAGTAATAGAACGGAGGATACTATGGAAAATGCATCAAAAGCTTTGTTAATTGCAGGAGGAATATTAATTGCCTTAATTATAATATCGATGTTAATATTGATGTTTAGCAGAATAGCAAACATAAAAAAAAATCAGGAAGAACAAACAAAAATAGAGCAATTATCAGCTTTTAATGCACAGTTTGAGGCATATAATAAAAAATTAATGTATGGTGTAGATGTAATAACATTAATTAATAAAGTGGTAGAAAATAATAAAAAATATAGTAGTAATGAAGATTATAAAATAGTTATAACATTAAATGGTTCTGAAATAACATCAAGTAATAGTTTAATAGATAATGAGCAGGAAAAGTATTTATTTAAATGCAATAAAATGGAATACAACGAATATGGAAGGGTATGCAAAATTGAAATTGTTAGTTATAATTAAATAGTGTATTTTGTAATCTCAAAAGGAGAATCATATGGAAAATACAACAAAAGCTCTATTAATTGCAGCAACTGTATTAATAGCTGTAATAATGTTAAGTATGGCTGTATATTTATATGCATCATATGCAAAGCAGACAAGAGAATATAGTGAAATTATATCATCAGTAGAGTTAGAAAAGTTTAATAGTAATTTTAATGTATATGTTGGCAGAAATGATATATCTGCTCAGGAAATTGTATCTGTTGTAAATTTAGCAAAAGAATATGGTAATCAGATAGAAATATATTTAAACAATAGTAAAATAGAATTTACTGAGAATAATACACAGGAGGATTTTATAAAAAACAATCAAAATAAGGTATTTAAATGCATATTAAGTACTTTAGAATCAACACCTAATCCACAATATGATGAAAGAGGGAAAATAGTAAAGCTAAAATTTACAGAATAAAGATATTGCAAATAATGTAAAAAAATATTATAATATAAGGAGATTGTGAAAAATATGAAAAAATTATTAATTATATTACTAATTTTGTTTATGATAATAATTTTTTCAATTTATGCATTGTTTCTTAATAATAGGTTAAGATTAAAAAATTTAATAGCATTTAACAAAGAATATGAGCAGTACCTAGACAAAACAATATATGGAACAGAGCTAGCAACATTGATAAATAAAGTGACAAATTTAAATGAAAATAATAATATAAAAAAAGATGATAAAAATTATTATATAGAAGATGATGAAAATTCTATAAAAATTGAAATAAAAATGTTACTTACAGAAAAAACATATCCAATGGAAGAAATATATAATAACAATACAGCTGAATTTGTAAAATACTTTAACATAGAGCAATTTAAATGTACAAGTATAAAATATCATGATAAAAGTGGTAAAATAAGCAAAATGATGTTTGAACAAATTGAGTAATAAATTATGTCATTAAATTTTAATATATAAATATAAAAATCAAAGGAGGAAAAAATATGGAGAACGCAACAAAAGCATTATTAATTGCAGCAGCAGTATTAATTGCAATAGTTTTAGTAGCAATAGGTGTTAAATTATTAAATTCTGCAGGTGATACATCTGGAGAAGCAGCAAATGTATCTGGTGCATTACAAAATTCTATATCTAATTCATCAGGTTCAACTGTTAATTTCATCGAAGGTTTAAACTCAGCATGGTAAAATTTTATACTAAGGATAATTAATTATCCTTAGACTAAAGTTTAAATATATTTTAAACTTTAGTCTAAGAATATGCTATCAATCTAAAGGAGTTGATTTTATGGAAAATGCAACAAAAGCTTTACTAATATCAGCAGCTGTTTTAATTGCTATAGTGTTAATTGCTGTATCAATAAAAATATTAAGTTCAACACAAGGAGTATCAGAAGAAGTAGGATCTGTAACAGATGCAACAGGAAAGGCTATATTTAATTCACAATTTACAGATTATGAAGGAACACAAACTGGAACAGAAGTTAGAGCATTGTTAAATAAGGTAGTAGCTACTTGGAATAGTAGTAGTACACGTCATATACAGGTTAATGATTGTACTAGTGCAAATGCTATTGCTACATATAGAGCAACGATAGCAAATACTTCTATATATACAGTAAGTGTAGAATATGATTCAGAAGGATATGTAAATAAAATTAATATAAATTAGCAATTAGGAGGGGTATTATGGAAAACGCAACAGATGCTTTACTTATGGCATTCGCGGTTTTAATATTTATAATTGCGTTATCTTTAACACTAACTACATTAGCACATGCAAAATCTACTGCAGATATAGTATTATTTTATAGTGATAGAGAAAATTTCCAAACACCTTTAGCACCAGACCCTGATAATGCTAGTGATGGAGGAAGAATAGTTGGGGTAGATACTGTTATAGCAACAATTTCTAGGTGTTCAAAGGAAAAGTTTTCAGTAAAAATAATAGATGGATCAGGCTCGGATGATTTATATGTTTTAGAATATGATATACAAACAGAAACTGAAATTAGGGATGAAATTAATAGATTTATTGAAAATCACAAAGGATTAAATTATAGAGAAAACTATGTAGAGGTTTCAACCAGTGGAACAACTCATACAGGAGAAGATGGAATAAAATTAGAAGAAGATGTTGGAAAGAAAATATATATAACATATACTAAACAATAAAAAGTATAGAAAGGAAGTAAAAATTATGTCTGATACTTTAATTACAGTAATTGGAATATTTTTGGCAGCAATATTAATGTTTGTTTTTCCTTTGATGACAATATCAGATAATCAAGATGATATATCTCAGGTGGCAGTACAGTCACTTGTTTCAGAATTCATAAACAATGCAGCTACAAAAGGGAAAATAACTCAGGAAGATTATAATTCATTCATATCAAAACTATATGCAACTGGAAATACATATAGTGTTGAGTTAGAACATAAAATAATGACTTCTAACCCAAATAAAG
>CALXUH010000048.1 GCA_944391645.1 uncultured Clostridia bacterium
TGCAAAAGAATTAATGTGTATCAGATGTTTAGGTGGTTCACATAGAAAATATGCTGAAATAGGTGACATTATAATTGCTTCTGTTAAAAGTGCTACACCAGGTGGTGTTGTAAAAAAAGGAGAAGTAGTTAAAGCTGTTGTAGTTAGAAGCAAAAAAGGTGTTAGAAGAGCAGACGGTTCTTATTTAAAATTTGATGAAAATGCAGCTGTTATTATACGTGATGATGGAACTCCAAGAGGAACTCGTATATTTGGACCAGTAGCAAGAGAATTAAGAGAAAAAGATTATATGAAGATCTTATCTTTAGCACCAGAAGTTCTTTAATAATAAAATTAAGAAACAGAAATTATATATGAATCTTAAAACAAAGAGGTGAAAATAAAGAATGAAAATAAAAAAAGGTGATACAGTTAAGGTTTTATCAGGAAATGATAAAGGTAAAACTGGAGAAGTTATTGAAGTAATACCTAAGACAGAAAAAGTTATAGTTAAAGGTGTTAACTTAAGAAAAAAACACGTAAAACCTAGAAAACAAGGTGAAGAAGGCGGAATATTATCTGTAGAATGTAGTCTACATAGCTGTAAAGTCAATGTAGTTTGCCCAAAATGTAATAAAGCTACAAGAATAGCTGTAAAAAAAGAGGGAAAAGAAAAAGTACGTCTTTGCAAAAAATGTGGAGCAACAATAAAATAATGGAAGGAGGAAATAGAAAATCATGGAATTATTAAGAGAACAGTATGAAAAAGAAGTAGTACCTGCATTAATGAAAAAATTTAATTACAAATCAATTATGCAAGTACCAAAACTAGAAAAAATAGTTATAAATATAGGATTAGGAGATGTAAAAGAAAATCCTAAATCATTAGATAATGCAGTAGCTGAGTTAACTATGATTACAGGACAAAAGCCTGTTATAACAAAAGCTAGAAAATCAATAGCAGCTTTTAAATTAAGAGAAGGTGCAAATGTAGGTTGTAAAGTAACATTAAGATCAACAAAAATGTATGATTTTGCATATAAACTATTTAATGTTGCATTACCAAGAGTAAGAGATTTCAGAGGTCTTTCAAAAAATTCATTTGATGGTAGGGGAAATTATTCTTTAGGAATAAAAGAACAATTAATATTCCCTGAAATAGAATATGATAAAATAGATAAAACAAGAGGAATGGATATAATAATTGTTACAACAGCTAAAACAGATGAAGAAGCTAAAGAATTACTTACATTACTAGGAATGCCTTTTAGGGTATAAATCTAAAAAAGGAGGAAATAGAAATCTATGGCTAAAAAAGCAATGATTATGAAACAACAAAAAGCTCAAAAATATAAGACTAGAGAATATAATAGATGTAAATTATGTGGTAGACCACATGCTTATATAAGAAAATATGGAATTTGCCGTATATGCTTTAGAGAATTAGCACATAAAGGTGAAATTCCTGGTGTTAAGAAATCAAGCTGGTAATCAAAAATTTTAATAAAGAAGGAGGAAAAAATAATGAATACTACAGACCCAATTGCAGATATGTTAACAAGAATAAGAAATGCTAACCAGTCAAAATTTAAAACTGTAGACATCCCAGCATCAAATATGAAGAAAAACATTACAGAGATATTATTTAATGAAGGATATATAAAAGCTTATGAAGAAATTCAAAATGAAAATCAAGGAATAATAAGAATAAGCTTAAAATATACAGAAAAAGGTAAAAAAGTTATTTCTGGGTTAAAAAGAATAAGTAAACCAGGATTAAGAATATATGCATCTAAAGATGAACTTCCAAAAGTACTAAATGGTTTAGGAATAGCTTTAATTTCTACATCAAAAGGAGTTATGACAGATAAACAAGCAAGAAAACTAGGTGTTGGAGGAGAAGTTCTAGCATATGTTTGGTAATAATATGAAAAATATATTACTATAATTTTTTAACAACATAAAAGTATTATTGAACATTAAAAAGAAGGGAGATAAAGATAATGTCAAGAATAGGAAATAAGCCAATTACAATTCCAGAAGGAGTAAATGTTACTGTAGATGGTCAAAAAATTACTGTAAAAGGACCAAAAGGAACATTAACAAGGGAAATACATGGAAATATGAAAGTAACTGTTGATAATAATGTTATTAAAGTTATAAGACCAGATGATGAAGCTGAAAACAAAGGTTTACATGGTTTAACAAGAACTTTAATAAACAATATGGTTCAAGGAGTAATGGCAGAATATACTAGAGAACTTGAAATAAATGGTGTTGGATATAGAGCTGCAAAACAAGGAAAAAAATTAGTTCTTACTTTAGGATATTCTCATCCAGTAGAAATGGAAGAACCAGAAGGAATTACTTTTGAAGTTCCAAACCCAAATCAAATAATTGTAAAAGGTATAGATAAAGAACTTGTTGGTCAAACTGCAGCAGTTATAAGAACAAAGAGACCACCAGAAGTATATAGAGGAAAAGGTATTAAATATGTTGAAGAACATATTAGACGTAAGGAAGGTAAGACAGGTAAAAAATAGTAAAACAATATGATTAAGAAAATACTGATATGAATCAGTAGAAAGGAGAAAAATATGATTACTAAAACTAATAGAAAATTAGAAAGAGAGAGAAGACATAAAAGAGTTCGTACAAAAATTAGTGGAACACCAGATTGTCCAAGATTATGTGTATTTAGAAGTAACACAAACCTTTATGCTCAAATAATTGATGATGTAAATGCAGTAACACTTGTAAGTGCTTCTACATTAGATAAAGAAGTTAAAACAAAAAAATCTAATAAAGTAGCAGCTAAAGAAGTTGGAGCTTTAATTGCAAAAAGAGCAATAGAAAAAAATATAAAATCAGTTGTTTATGACAGAGGTGGATATATTTACCACGGAGTTGTAAAAGAATTAGCAGAATCAGCTAGAGAAGCAGGACTAGAATTTTAATTATAAAAGATTTGAAAAATCTTAATAGTTTCAAATAACATGAAAGGAGTATTAATTTTAATGGAAGAACAAGCAATTGAATTAAAAGAAAAGGTTGTTGCTATTAATAGAGTCGCAAAAGTTGTTAAAGGTGGTAGAAACTTTAGATTTAGTGCGGTTGTAGTAGTAGGAGATGAAAATGGTCATGTAGGAATAGGAAATGGTAAAGCTGCAGAAGTACCTGATGCCATAAAAAAAGCAATCGAAGATGCTAAAAAGAATTTAATAGAAGTTCCAATTGTTGGAACAACAATACCACACGAATTTGTTGGAACATTTGGTAGTGCAAGTGTTTTATTAAAACCAGGACCAGAAGGATCTGGACTTATAGCAGGTGGAAGTGTAAGACCAATACTAGAACTTGCAGGATATAGAGATATAAAAACAAAAGTTATTGGAACAAATAACCCAAGAAATGTAGGTTATGCAACAATAAATGCATTACAAAATATTTCTACAGCAGAAGAGATAGCCAAAAAAAGAGGAAAAAAAGTAGAAGAAATATTATAATTTTTAAAAATGAGATAAAATTAAATAAGAATGGAGGGTAAAATTCATGGAACTAGGAAATATTAAAGCACCAAGTGAAAAAGTAACAAGAAGAAGAGTTGGACGTGGAATTGGCTCTGGATTAGGCAAAACATCTGGTAGAGGACATAAAGGACAAAAAGCAAGAACAGGTGGAGGAGTAAGACGTGGATTTGAAGGTGGTCAAACACCATTATATAGAAGATTACCTAAAAGAGGATTTAAAAATATACATGCAAAAAATTATACAGAAGTAACTTTAACAATGCTTAATAAATCAACTAATACTGATGTTACAGCTGAAAGCTTAATAAAAGATGGTATAATTAGTAAAGCAGGTGACGGTATAGTTGTTTTAGGAACTGGAAAACTAGAAAAAAAATTAACAGTTCATGCTAACAGATTCACATCTTCAGCTGCAGAAAAAATTCAAGCAGCTGGTGGAAAAGTAGAGGTGATTTAATTTGTTTAAAACAATAAAAAATGCCTTTAAAACACCAGAAATTAGAAAAAGATTAATATATACATTATTATTAATAGTAATATTTAGATTAGGATGTTTTATTTCAGTACCAGGTGTTGATACTATTGCACTTGAAAATCTAACAACAGGTTCTCAAACATCAATAACAGGTTTGATAGATATAATTTCAGGAGGAGCTTTCTCAAGATTTTCAATTTTTGCAATGACTATTACACCATATATTACAGCATCAATTGTTATACAATTATTAGGTATGGTAATACCTTCTTTAGAAAGACTAATAAAAGAAGGTGGGGAAGAAGGAAAGAGAGTTATAAATAAATATACAAAAATGCTAACATTAGTGCTTGCGCTAGTTGAGGCAATAGGTATATATATGTCTTATAGCTCAGCTTATACTGAAGCAGGAGTATTTATTAACCCAGGATTTGGAACAGGAGCACTAATAGTATTATCATTAGTAACAGGAACAGCATTATTAATGTGGTTAGGAGATCAAATTACAAATAAAGGTATTGGAAATGGAATTTCAATTATAATTTTTGTTGGTATAGTATCTTCATTACCATCTGTTGTTACTACAATATATTACTTGATATTCACATCAACAGGATTTAGTACTAAAGGATTATTGCTTTCTTTAGGAATAATTATTGGAGCAATCTTACTTGTTACAGGCGTTGTATTTGTGCAAGAAGCAGAAAGAAGAGTTCCAGTACAATATGCTAAAAAAGTTGTTGGAAGAAAAATGTATGGAGGACAAAATACACATATTCCATTAAAACTTGCTATGGCAGGTGTTATGCCAGTTATTTTTGCATCATCATTTATGACTTTTCCAGCAATGATAATTTCAATGTTTAATAGTAACATTGCAGCAGAAACAGGATTTTGGGCTTTTATGTATAAATTATCTATAGCTACTTCTACATCAAGTGTAGGACTTGGTTATACAATTGCAAATGCAATAATATATTTATTGTTAATTATGGCATTTACATATTTTTATACTTATGCTACATTTAACCCAGCAGAAGTATCAAATAATATTAAGAAAAATGGTGGATTTATTCCAGGAATAAGAGCTGGAAAACCAACTACAGATTATTTATCATCAATCATGAGTAAATTGATATTATTTGGTGGATTATTTTTAAGTTTAATAGCAATATTACCAATGCTTATGAGATTTACAAATTTAGATGTAACATTTGGTGGAACATCAATTCTTATCGTAGTAGGTGTTGCATTAGAGACGGTTCAACAACTAGAATCAAGACTTGTTATGAGACATTACAAGGGATTTTTAGAGTAGAAGTGAGAAGTGCAAAGTATGAGGTGTGAAAATTATAATTTCACACTTCAGAAAAAACACATCCCACTTCTGATTTAGCGTTTATTAAATAGTAAAAATAAAAGGAGAGATGAAATATGTTTATAGTATTACTAGGAGCACCAGGAAGTGGCAAAGGAACTGTAGGAGAAATAATAGCAAAGGATTTAAAATTAGCACACATTTCAACTGGAGATTTGTTTAGAGAAAATTTAAAAAATAAAACAGAACTAGGAAAAAAGGCACAAGAATATATGGACAATGGTGAACTAGTACCTGATGAAATAACAATAGGAATGCTATCAGATAGACTAAAGTCTGATGATGTTATAAATGGAGCTGTACTAGATGGTTTCCCAAGAACAAAGGCACAGGCAATTAGCCTAGATGAAATGTTAAATAAAATAGATGCAAAAGTAGATATGGCATTAAATATAGATGTTCCTTTTGATGAAATAGTAGAAAGAATTGCTAATAGAAGAAGTTGTATGGGATGCAATGAGATATATAATATAGTATTTAATCCTCCAAAAATAGAAGGAATTTGTGATAAATGTGGAGCACAATTATATCAAAGAGAAGACCAAAAACCAGAAGTTGTACAAAATAGGTTAGAAGTATATAGTAGAACAGCTGAAGAATTAATTGAATACTACAAAAAAGCAAATACATTAATAACTAAGAAAGCAGGAGATAAAGTAGGAAAGACATCATATGATGTAGCTAGAGAAGTAGAAGAATTAGTAAATAATAAATAATATTTATAATATATGGGGAAGAAAATGATATATATAAAATCAAAAAGAGAAATAGAACTTATGAAGGAAGCCTGTAAAATTGCAAACATAACACAAAAAGCAATTGAAAATGCAATAAAACCAGGGATAACAACATATGAACTAGATCAAATTGCTGAAAGAACAATGAGACAGCATGGAGGAATTCCAGCAGAAAAGGGATATCCAAGTGGAGAAAAAGGAGTTCCAGACTTTCCAGCTTCAATATGTACATCTATAAATGATGAAATTATACATGGAATTCCATCAAAAAAAGTTGTTCTAAAAGAGGGCGATTTAGTAAGTGTAGATTTAGTTGTATATAAAAATGGATTTAATGGCGATTGTGCAAGAACATATATTGTAGGAAAAGCAAGCAAACAAGATGAAAGATTAGTAGAAATTACAAAACAAGCATTTTTTGAAGCATTAAAATTTGCAAGAGTTGGATATAGAATACGGAGATATATCACATACAATAGGAGAATTTGTAGAAAAAAATGGCTATTCTGTAGTAAGAGAATTTCAAGGACATGGAATTGGAAGACAAATGCATGAAGAACCTGGAATACCAAATTATGGTAAAGCCGGAAGAGGAATAAGATTGGAACCAGGTATGACACTTGCAATAGAGCCTATGGTAATCGCAGGTAAACCAGAAATTTTAGAATTAGATGATGGATGGACAATAATAACTGAAGATGGAACTAAAGCAGCTCATTATGAAAATACAATTTTAATTACAGAAAAAGAGCCAGAGATATTGACAAATTAATAAAAACAATATATAATATATAAGTTATTTCGGGTAAATTTTCGAATTGCCAAATAGGAGGGAAATAATATATTGAAAGAAGATGTTATAGAAGTTGAGGGAGTAGTAGTTGAAGCACTTCCAAACACAAATTTTAAAGTTGAATTAGAAAATGGACACCAAGTATTAGCTCATATTTCTGGAAAACTTAGAATGAATTATATAAAAATTCTTCCAGGTGATAAAGTAAAACTAGAATTATCACCATATGATTTAAACCGTGGTAGAATTACATGGAGAGCAAAATAAAATCAAATGAAAAGTAGCAATTTAAAAATTTTATTGCTAATGAAATATATTAAACATTCATTAGACTAAAATTTACGTATTACTACTTTTGATTTGATTAAAAACATATATAATCAAAAATTAACCCAAACAATAAAGTTTAGAGAGGTGAAAAAAATGAAAGTAAGACCATCAGTAAAACCAATAAGTGACAAATGTAAAGTAATCAAAAGAAAAGGTAAAATAAGAGTAATATGTGAAAACCCTAAACACAAACAAAGACAAGGGTAAAATGTGCTAATAATATAAATAGAGTAGCGGCTGCCAAAGAAATTTGGAAAATATCTATTTTATTTATTATATATACAATCCAAATGTTTAATTACATTTCAAAATATACTAATTAAACATTATTTATTGAGTATAAAACATATTCAATAAAAAGCTATTTGGCTATTAAAATTGAAAGCCACTTTGGAAATTCAAAATGGCAAAAGAAAATTGTAAAACAATTTTTCTAAAAATTAAAATAAAAATAAAGAGGTGAAAGATTTATGGCTCGTATAGCAGGAGTAGATTTACCTAAAGAAAAAAGAGTTGAAATAGGACTAACATATGTTTATGGAATAGGAAGAACAAGTTCAAACAAGATATTAGCTGAAGCAGGAGTTAATCCAGATACAAGAGTTAAGGATTTAACAGATGAGCAAGTTAATAGTATAAGAAAGGCTACGGAAGGATATAAAGTCGAAGGAGACTTAAGAAGAGAAGTAGCTTTAAATATTAAAAGACTTACAGAAATTGGATGTTATAGAGGAATGAGACATAGAAGAAGTCTACCAGTAAGAGGACAAAGAACAAAAACAAATGCTCGTACAAGAAAAGGTCCAAGAAAATTAGTAAGTAAAAGCAGTAAATAGAAAATTTAACTAAAAAATCATATAGCTTTGGGGCGAAAAACGACCCCTACGAATAGATGAAAAATCTAAAAGGAGGGAATAATTTATAATGGCAAAACCAACAGTAAAAAAAGTAACAAGAAGAAGAGATAGAAAAAATATTGAAAAAGGTGCTGCACATATACATTCTAGCTTTAACAATACAATAGTTACAATAACTGATGAAAGAGGAAATGTATTATCATGGGCAAGTGCAGGAGAACTAGGATTTAAAGGTTCTAGAAAAAGTACACCTTTTGCAGCAGGGGAAGCAGCACTTACAGCAGCTAAGGCTGGTATGGAACATGGATTAAAAACAGTAGCTGTATATGTAAAAGGTCCAGGTTCAGGAAGAGAAGCTGCAATAAGATCACTTCAATCAGCTGGATTGGAAATAACTATGATTAAAGATGTAACACCAATTCCACATAATGGTTGTAGACCACCAAAAAGAAGAAGAGTATAATTATAAAGTGATAAGTTAAAAGTGAAAAGTAGCAGTTTATAATAAAAATTATAGCTTTTCACATATATAGAAAGGAGATTAATTATGTCAAGATATAAAGACGAACAATGCCGTATTTGCCGTAGAGAAGGACAAAAATTGTTCCTAAAAGGTTCAAGATGTTATACAGATAAATGTAGTGTAACTAGAAGAAACTATGCTCCAGGTGACCACGGACAAGGAAGAAAAAAGATATCTGAATATGGAACACAGTTAAGAGAAAAACAAAAAACAAAAGCATTTTATGGAGTAGGAGAAAAACAATTTAGAAAATACTTTGAAATGGCTTCAAACAAAAAAGGTATAACAGGTGAAAATTTACTTCAAATATTAGAAAGTAGATTAGATAATGTTGTATATAGACTTGGGTTTGGAGTATCAAGAGCACAAGCAAGACAATTGGTTAATCATGGACATTTTGAAGTAAATGGTAAAAAAGTAGATATACCATCATATTTAGTAAAAGCTGGAGATGTTATAGCAGTTAGAGAAATAAAAAAAGACAATAAAACAATAAAAGAAAACATTGAAATAAATTCAGCAAGACCAATTCCAGAATGGTTAGAAAAAGATGCAGAAAAAATGCAAGGAAAAGTATTAAGATTAGCATCTAGAGAAGATGTTGATATACCAGTTGAAGAACATTTAATTGTAGAGTTATATTCTAAATAGTTAGAGATTAGATTTTTAAAAGTTAGATTAATTATGAAAGCCTAACTCTAACACCTATAGGAGGTAAAAATGATTGAATTTGAAAAACCAAATATTGAATGCCTAGCAATAGATGATACAGAAAATTATGCAAAATTTGTTTGCGAACCACTAGAAAGAGGATACGGAATGACAATAGGAAATTCTTTAAGAAGAATATTGTTATCTTCTTTACCAGGTGCAGCAATTACAACAGTAAAAATTGATGGAGTAGCACATGAATTTTCAACAATCCCAAATGTTGTTGAAGATGTGCCAGAAATTATTGTTAATTTAAAAAGTGTTAGACTAAAAATGTTTGATAATCAAGAAAAAACAATATCTATTGATTTTAAGGGTGAAGGTGAAGTAAAAGCAGGAGATATAATTACAGATTCATCTATAGAAATTTTAAATCCAGAATTACATATAGCAACAGTTGCTGAAGGCGGACATTTACATATGGAAATGACAGTTGACAAAGGAAGAGGCTATAATGTTGCTGAAAAAAATAAAGGTCTAAGTAAAGCAATAGATGTTCTACCAATAGATTCTATATTTACACCTGTAAAAAAAGTAAACTATTCAGTACAAAACACTAGAGTAGGACAAATGGTTGATTTTGATAAACTTACAATAGAAGTTTGGACAGATGGTAGCTTAAAAGCTCATGAGGCATTAAGTTTAGCAGCAAAAGTTATGACAGGACATTTAGAGTTATTTATAGATTTATCAGAAACAGCTAAAAATACTAAGGTAATGATAGAAAAAGAAGAATCTAAGAAAGAAAAAGTATTAGAAATGCTTATTGAAGAATTAGAGTTATCTGTAAGATCATACAACTGTTTGAAAAGAGCTGGAATAACAACTGTAGAAGATTTAGCAAATAAAACAGAAGCAGACATGATGAAAGTAAGAAATTTAGGTAAAAAATCATTAGATGAAGTAACTAACAAACTACATGATTTAGGGTTAGACTTTGTCAAAGAAGAAGAGTAATTTATAAAAGGAGGAAAATAAATTGGCTAGAGATAGAAAATTAGGAAGAACAACAGACCATAGAGTTGCAATGCTTAAAAATTTAACAACAGATTTATTAGTTCATGAAAGAGTTGAAACAACTGCTCCTAGAGCAAAAGAAGTAAGAAGTATAGCAGAAAATTTAATTGCACTAGGAATAAAAGAAAAAGATAACTTTGAAACTGTTGAAGTAAAAGTTGTAAAAGCTAAATTAGATAGCAAAGGTAATAAAGAAACAGAAAAAGTTACAAGTAAAAACGGTAAAGAATATTTAAGAGTTGTTAAAGAAGAAAAAATGGAACAAAGACAAAAAGATTTGCCATCAAGATTAAATGCTAGAAGAAAAATAATGGCAAAAACAAATAAAGTTAAAGATAGTGAAGGAAAAAATATTGATTTACCAGCAAAATTATTTGGAGAATTAGCAACAAAATATGCTAACAAAGCAGGAGGATATACAAGAATAATTAAAGTTGGACCAAGAAGAGGAGATAATGCTGAAAGAGTTATTATTGAATTAGTTTAATAGAAATTATGGGTTAAAATTTTGATATTAGAAACATAAATTATAACCTATATTATAGGAGGGAAATAAAATGGCTAAATGTGAAATATGCGATAAATCTGTAGGCTATGGAAACAAACTAAGTATCACTCGTTCTCATATAAGTAAAAGAACATCAAGAACTTGGAAACCAAATTTAAGAACTGTAAAAGTAATGGTTGATGGACAACCAAAAAAAATACATGTTTGTGCAAAATGCCTACGTTCAGGAAAAGTACAAAAAGCATAAAAAAATAGGTTTTAGAACCTATTTTTTTTTTATGTAGTCTTTATTTGACTCTAAAAATAAATTTAACAATACCTCTTAAAAATTTAGGTACTTTTTTTACAACTATTGTCATAAATATGCACACTCCTTTAAAAAACTAACAACAAAGCCAAGCTATACCAATAGATACAATGGCAAGACCTATAATAAATAGCCATCCATAGAAGGGGAGTAATATAACTAAAAGAATACCAATACCAAAACCAATTAAACAAACGGCAAGAGTTTTCTTTAAAAGACGAAACAAAATAAAAACCTCCTTCTATTTGTAATATATTCTTATTAATATTATATGAAATCAACATAAAAACGTTATTCAATATTTTGTTTATAAGTCAAAAATAAGAAAAAAAATCTTATAAACTAATAAGTTTTAAATAAATAAGTATATTTTAAAAAAATATTTGCCAAATAGCAATAATAATAGTATAATAGATTACATAAGTTATAATTAAATAAAGGGGTAGTAAAAATGGAAGACCTAAAAGTATTAATTGATGAACAAACATTGCAAGAAAAAATCGGAGAAGTTGCAAAAGAAATTATGAAAGATTACGAAGGAAAAGACATAACATTTATATGTATATTAAAGGGTTCAGCTTTATTTACAGTTGACCTTGCAAAAAAAATAAAAAATAATGTACGTTTAGAATTTATAAGAGTATCAAGTTATGGAGAAGGTACAGTAAGCTCTGGAAAAGTTACAATGAAATTAGATTTACAAGACAGTATAGAAGGAGAAGATGTAATAATAATTGAGGATATTATTGATACAGGTAGAACATTATCTTATTTAAGAGATTACTTAAAAGATAAAAAACCAGCAAGCCTAAAAATATGTACATTATTGGACAAAAAAGAAAGAAGAGAATTTGATATTGAACCAGATTATACAGCATTTGTAATACCAGATAAATTTGTTGTAGGATATGGATTAGATGATAAAGAAAATTATAGGAATCTTCCATTTGTAGGATATTTTGATGTTTAATATTAAAGAAGAATTAAAAAAACTCCCTAACAAACCGGGAGTTTATATAATGCGAGATAAAAATGATACTATTTTATATGTTGGTAAGGCAGTGATTTTAAAAAACAGAGTAAAACAATATTTTATGAAAAATAATAAAACAGCAAGAATAGAAAAAATGGTATCACTAATTGATCATTTCGAATATATAGTGACTGATAGTGAGGCAGAGGCACTAATATTAGAATGCAATTTAATAAAAAAAAATATGCCTAAATTTAATGTTTTATTAAAAGATGATAAAACATATCCTTATATAAAAATAGATATAAAATCTGATTTTCCAAATGTATTTATAACAAGAACAATGAAACATGATGGAGCTAAATATTTTGGACCATATGCAAACCCTGGAGCTGCAAAAGAAATGCTTAAATTTATAAAAGAAAGATTTCAAATAAGACAGTGCAAAAATTTTAAATCAAATAAAAGGGCTTGTATTAATTATGATATAAAAAGATGTTTAGCACCATGTGTAAATAAAGTCTCGAAAGAAGATTACAGAAAACAAATAGACCAAATTATTATGCTTTTAGAAGGAAAAACAGAAGAAATAATAAAAGATTTGGATAAAGAAATGATTCAACTATCGCAAAAACAAGAATATGAAAAAGCGGCAATTGTAAGAGATAAAAAATTAGCAATTGAAAGAATATCTATAAAACAAAAAGTATCAAATATAAATGAAAATTCAATAGATGTGATTGGAATTTATAAAAATGAATTATCTGTATGTGTTGAAATATTTTTTGTTAGAAATAGCAAGATGATTGGTAGAGAACATTATTTCCTAGATAATATGCAAGACGAAAAAATAAAAACTATACTTGCTGACTTTATAAAACAATATTATATTGAAAAAATTGATTTGCCCAATAAAATTATGATGCAAGAAAAAATAGATGATGATGAAATTATTATAAAATTACTTTCAAATAAAGCAAATAAAAAAATAGAATTTAAAGTTCCACAAAAAGGAGAAAAACTTAAATTTGTTGAAATGGCTGTTAATAATGCAAAAATAACTTTAGAAAATAAAAATAAGGAAAAAGAAAATATTGTTATAGGTTTAAAAAACGCTTTAAACTTAAAGAAATTACCAAGAAGAATAGAAACTTTCGATATTTCAAATTTTTCTGGTGATTTTATGGTTGCTGGAATGTGTGTGGCAATAGATGGCCAATTAAAAAGAAATTTATCTAAAAGATTTAAAATAAAAACAGTAGAAACACAAAATGATGTTGCATGCACAGAAGAGGTACTAACACGAAGACTAAAACATTCTATAGAAAATCCAAATGGAGCATTTGGAAATTTGCCAGATTTAATTTTAGCAGATGGTGGAATAACACAAATAAGAGCAATAAAAAAGGCAATGGATAAATATGATTTAAAAATTCCAGTATTTGGAATGGTAAAAGATGATAAACATAATACAAAAATGTTAATTGATGAAAATAGAAAACAAATACCATTAGAAAAAGAACTTATGTTTTTTATAAAAAATTTACAAACAGAAGTGCATAATACAGCAATAGAATATAATAAAAAATTAATGAATAAAAATGTGTCAAAATCAAATTTAGATGAAATAAAAGGAATAGGAACAAAGAAAAAACAGGAATTATTTAAAAAATTTGGAAGCCTAGATGGAATTAAAAAGGCTAAAATAGAACAACTAATGGATGTAAAAGGAATAAACGAAAAATTAGCAAATGAAATAAAAAAACATCTAAAATAAGAAAATAATTTTAAATATTAAGGTCTAATAAAAAAGAATATTGAAAAAGGCTATAAAAAAATAACAATAAAACTCAAGTTATATCGACAAAAACTTAGCATATTTGTTTACCTACTTGAATAAATTATTTTATAGGAGAGTGAATAAATATGTTAGAAAATATTAGTTATGTAGATAATGTGGACAAGCCCCATAAAAAACAAACAAAAAAGGAATTTGCAAAGAAATTTTGGGGCGAAAGTAAAATATTAATGTATTTTTTAGGAGCATTCTTTATTTTTACAGTTGCGAATATAACACTGATATATAATTTTTTTATAATATTAAATAAGCTTAATTAGATAAAGTAAAAATTACATATAAATACATGGTAAAACTATAATAAAACTAAACAAGGTGGGAAAATATGATTGTAGCAAATAATTGGGAAGAATATGAAATATTAGATATGGCAAATGGTGAAAAATTAGAAAAATGGGGAGAATATAAATTAATAAGACCAGATCCTCAAATAATATGGAAGGAAAAAAGTTTCCCAGAAAAATGGAATAAGGTAAATGCAAAATATAATAGAAGTAAAACAGGTGGAGGAAACTGGGATTATAAAACAACACTTCCCAAAAGTTGGGAAATTAGGTATAAAAATTTATGTTTTAATATAAAACCTATGGGATTTAAACATACAGGCCTTTTCCCAGAACAAGCTGTAAATTGGGATTGGATGATAGATAAAATAAAAAATTCAAACAGACCTATAAAGGTTTTAAATTTATTTGCATATACTGGTGGAGCAACAGTAGCATGCTTATCGGCTGGAGCATCTGTATGTCATGTAGATAGTTCTAAAGGAATGGTATCTTGGGCAAAAGAAAATGTAATTACATCTGGATTAGAAAAAAGGCCAGTACGATATATTGTAGATGATGTTATTAAATTTGTTCAAAGGGAAATAAGAAGAGGTAATAAATATCATGCAATAATAATGGATCCACCATCATATGGAAGGGGAACATCAGGAGAAGTATGGCAGTTTGAAAATAATATTTCTGATTTAGTTAAACTGTGTGCAGAAGTTTTGGAAGAGAAACCATTATTCTTTTTAATAAACTCATATACAACAGGAATTTCGAGCGAAGTATTAAGCAATATTTTAAAATTAAATTTAAATAAATATAATGGAAAAATTACGGCTGGAGAAATAGGGCTTCCTATGAAAAATTCTAATTTAGTACTTCCATGTGGAATATATGGCAGATGGGAAGAAACAATATAAAAACATAAAAATAATATATTAAATTATAAAATGTAATTTTTATATATAATTTTGCATATTTTATATAAAATTTAAGAATAATGTAAAAAAAACATATAAAATCACCTTATAAAAGAGGTGATTTTTTTGATAGAAAAAATATGCAATAATTTAACTAAAAAGATAAGAAAAGAAATGCCAGATATAGGTGATGAAAGAGCAGAAATAATTAACTATGGATTGCAACTTGTTATAGGAGAGATTCCTAAAATAATTTTATTAATTCTAATTTCATGGGCTTTAGGAGTATTAAAACTAACCTTATTAGCACTTGTATTAATATTACCATATAGAACGGTTTCAGGGGGAGTACATCTAAAAACTCATATAGGATGCATTATTGCAACAACAATAATGTATACAGGAAATGCATTCCTAAGCCAATATTTAATATGGAGTAATAATTTTATAAAGTATGTAACTGTATTTTTAATATGGGGAATAAGCATGATTATGATAAAAAAATATGCACCAGCAGATACACAAGATGTACCAATTTTAAGGAAAAAAGAAAGAAAAATAAAAAAAATACTTTCATTTATTTTTATGACTTTAACATTAATTATTGCTTTAACAATAAGAAATAATATTATATCTAATTTATTAATTATTGGAGTTGCCTTTCAAACAATTACAATTACCCAATTTATATATAAACTAACAAAAAATAAATATGGATATTTAGAAAATATAAAAATAGAAAATCTAAAAGTGTAATTTAATTTGTTACTTAAATAATTTACATAAATATAAAAATTAATAAAGGGGGGATATATATGTTAAAATTACTTGCAAAAGTTGCAGAAAAATATGCAAAAACAACAAATACTGCATGTATGATATGGGTTATATTACATCAACCAAAGATGCCAGCATCTTTAATAAAAAAAGATTAATTATTAAAATTTTTAAAAGCTGATAAAATATTTTATTTTATCAGCTTTTTTTAATACGAGATTAGTATAAAAATCCTATTAAATAAAAAAATATAATCGCCTTTGAGAATTTCTCCTTACAGTCAAAAAAATAAAATTGGCACAAACAAGGAAAAGATAGTTACTCAAGCTCAAAAAAATTAAAAAATTTTAAAAAAAGTATTGCAATGTGAGAAAGTATGGTGTAAAATCATATCGAAGTGGAGGAAAGTGGTAAAAAGTGGAACGACTACTTTAAAAGAGGTGAAATAGTTGTTAATAGGAGAATATGAGCATTCAATAGATACAAAAGGTAGATTAATAATGCCATCAAAATTAAAAGAAGACATTGGAGAAAAATTTGTAGTAACAAAAGGATTAGACGGGTGCTTATTTGTTTATTCTCAAACTGAATGGAAGATTTTTGAAGATAAATTAAGAACTTTCCCACTTACAAACAAAGATGCAAGAGCATTAATTAGATTTTTCCTTGCAGGAGCAATGGAATGTGAGATTGATAAACAAGGAAGATTTTTAATCCCAAGCAATTTAAGGGAATTTGCAGGATTAGAAAAAGAAGTAGTAGTTATAGGAGTTTTAGACAAAATAGAAATCTGGAGCAAAGATAAATGGTTAAAATATAGTGAAGAAGAAAATAATTCAGCAGACGAGATAGCAGAAAAAATGTCAAATTTAGGTATATAACTCTATTATACAAGAGTTAATATAAATAACAAAAGATAAAAACACTAAAGATATATGTATACAAAAGATGATAATCTACAAAAGAAAATATAGATTAAACAAAAGATATTAAAGCACAAAAGAAAATCAAACAAAAGATTAAAATAATTAATATACCGAGGATTTGTAAATTTCAAATGAAAAAAGTTTAATTTACAAATGTAAAAAATATATATACATAAGAAATACCTAAAATACGGAAGAACAATTTAGTTAATTTAAGACAGTTGGTATATGTTATAAATACCAACTGTTAATGTTATTTAAGATTATAGGTAGTGATGCAAAATGGAATTTAGACATATACCTGTTTTATTAGAACAGACTATAGAAAACATGAAAATAAATCCAGAAGGTATATATGTAGATGGAACTTTAGGAGGAGCGGGACATAGCTTTTATATAGCTAAAAATCTATCAGAAAAAGGAATGCTAATAGGAATTGATAAGGATATAGAAGCAATCAATGCAGCAAAACAAAAGTTAAAAGAATTTAAAAATATTAAATATATAAATGATAACCATGATAATATAAAAAATATTTTATTGAGTCTAGGGATAAAACAAGTAGATGGAATATTACTTGACCTAGGCGTCTCGTCGTATCAACTTGATGAATACACAAGAGGATTTAGTTATATACAAGATGCAAAACTAGATATGAGAATGGATAAAAGTCAAAAAATAACTGCTGAATATGTAGTGAATAATTATAAAGAAGAAGAACTTGCAAGAATTCTTTATGAATATGGAGAAGAAAAATTCTCAAGAATAATTGCAAAAAATATTTGTGAATTTAGAAAAAAAGAAAAAATAGATACAACTATGAAATTAGTCAATATCATAGAAAAAAGTATTCCATGGTATGGAAAAAAGCAAGGACATCCTGCTAAAAAAACATTTCAAGCAATACGAATAGAGGTAAATAATGAAATAGAGCCATTATATAACACAATAGTAGATTCAATAGATTGTTTGAAAAGTGGTGGAAGAATATGTGTAATAACATTCCACTCATTGGAAGATAGGGCAGTAAAAAGAGCTTTTATAAATTGCGAAGGAAAATGTACATGCCCAAAAGATTTACCATACTGTATATGTAATAAAGAAGAAAAAGGAAAAATTATAACTAAAAAACCAATTTTACCAACAGATGAAGAAATAACCAGGAACTCTAGAAGTAAAAGTGCAAAACTAAGAGTATTTGAAAAGAGATAATAAAAGGAGGTGCAATTCTATGCAAAGAAATTATAATAATAGATATCAATATGAAACTAGTCCAAGAAAAATTGCACCTGAATTTGCACCTAAAAAAAATAATTACAAAGGGAAAAAAAGTACAGCAAGAAAAATAGATTTAGAAAAAAATAAAAAAAATAAAAAGAAATTACAAGCAGAAAGAAAAAAAAGAAGAAAAGCTATTACATATGTTATTGTAGGTTTTGGAATATTATTTGCTATATGTTATAGAAATGCACAAATAGATGAAAGTTTTGAAAAAGTGCAAAGCTATAAAAAACAATTAGAATCTATTGAAAAAGAAAACTCACAATTAGAGCTTGCAATAGAAAGTAGCTTAAATTTAAGCAATATAGAGCAACAAGCAAAAGAACCACTAGGAATGCAAAAACTAACAAACCAACAAATAGTATATGTAAATCTTGAAAAAGATGACCATATAGAAGCAGCTGCAGAAAGTGTAAATATTGAAGATGAAACATTTATAGAAAAAGTAATAAATATAGTAAAAAGTTTATTTAAATAAAACAGGGTAACCTGTTTTTTTTATTTTTAGTAGAATTTTGAAAACATTAATGTTATAATAACGCAAGAGGTCGATAAAAATGGTGAAGGAAGAAATTATAAAAAAATTTAATATTATAGGAGAACTTAAAGAAATAAAACAAATAACAGCAGGAAACATACATAAAACGTATGTAGTTACATCCAATGAAAATGGAAAAGAAAATAAATATTTATTTCAGCAAATTAATAACTATGTGTTTAAAAATCCATATGATGTTATGAATAATATAGAAGGTATTACTAG
>CALXUH010000049.1 GCA_944391645.1 uncultured Clostridia bacterium
ATCCAGATTGGAGTAGAGAATATACAAATTTATATGTAAAAAGTGGAGGACTTACAATATATACAACACAAAACTCAGTTATACAAAATATAATGGAAGAAGAGTTCGCTAAAGAAAAGAATATAAGATATTCAAGAGAAACAACTGATGAAGATGGAAATTATGTTACATCTCAATCAGCTATGGTTGTAATCGACCATACAAATGGATATGTAGTTGGAACTGTTGGTGGATTAGGGACAAAAACAACTTCTTTTGGATTGAACAGAGCAACACAAAGTACTAGACAAACAGGTTCTTCTATGAAACCGCTTGCTGTTCTAGTACCAGGAATTGATACAGGAATTATAACCGCTGCTAGTGTATATGATGATGTTCCTACTTCTTTTGCAGGAGGAACATATTCGCCAACTAATTACAGTGATATATATAGTGGGTTATTAACAACAAGATATGCTATTGAAAATTCGAGAAACATCCCAATGGTTAAGGCAATACAAGAAATTGGTGTGGGAACATCAATTGAATATTTGAAAAAAATGGGAATAACAACTATAGATGATGAAAAGGATAATTATTTAGGATTAGCGTTAGGTGGATTAACAAATGGAATTAGTCCATTAGAAATGGCAGCAGCATATGCATCTATTGCTAATGATGGTGTATATATAGAACCAACATTTTATACAAAAGTTGTAGATTCTGAAGGTAATACAATATTAGAAGCAAAACAAGAAACAAGAACAGTTATGTCAAAATCTGCAGCATATGTAATAAAGGAAATTCTTACACAACCTGTAAAATCTGGAACAGCTACTAATTGCTCAATATCTGGAATGAGTGTAGCTGCAAAAACAGGTTCAACAGATAATTTAAAGGATAGATGGCTTTGTGGATTTACTCCATATTACACTGCAAGCTGTTGGTATGGGTATGATGAGCCAGAAGTAATATATTCAAGTGGTAACCCAGCAGGTTCTATTTGGTCATCTGTAATGAGACAAGTGCATAATGGTTTCCCTTCAAAATATTTTTCATCTACAAGACCAGATGGAGTAGTAGCTGTAACTGTTTGTAAGTGCTCTGGATTACTTCCTACAGAAGACTGTAAAAATGATCCAAGAGGAGACCAAACATATACAGAGTATTTCGTTAGAGGGACTGCCCCAACAGAATATTGTAACTGCCATGTTAAAGTAGCAATCTGTAATGACACTGGATTACTTGCAAACGATGGATGCTGTAAAAACGTTACAGAAAAAGTATTTATAACAAGACCAGATGTTGAAACAAATACATCATGGCAAAAAGCATTAGATGCACAATATACATTAACTATTAAGGACCATTGTACAATTCATTTAAAACCTGAAGAAACAGAAGATTCAGATGATGAGG
Source organism: uncultured Clostridia bacterium (assembly GCA_944391645.1). GTDB lineage: Bacteria > Bacillota > Clostridia > TANB77 > CAG-508 > UMGS1933. The sequence goes on from CALXUH010000049.1 coordinate 1,399, forward strand.
AAAAACCAGAAAAACCAGATGAACCAGATGAACCAGATGAACCTGATAAACCAGATGATTCTGGAGACTCAGACGGAAATAATGCTGGAAATAACATAGGAAATAACATAGGAAACAACACAGGAAATAATATAGGCAATAATATTGAAAATGGCATTGGAAACAACACTGGAAATAATATTATAGATAATAATACTGTTAATGGTAATGAAACTTCTAATAATACAATAGAATAAAATGTATATAAATTAAATGGGCACCATTTTAAATAATCTGATAATATTTTATAAAACGAGTACAAAAACTTTTGTGCCCAATGCAGTTTTATTAATTTAAGTAAAGGAGAAATATATGCCAAAAAGAGAACAATACATAAATTGGGATGAATACTTTATGGGTATAGCAATGCTTTCTGGAGAAAGAAGCAAAGATCCAAATTCACAAGTTGGTGCTTGTATCGTAAGCCAAGATAATAAAATATTATCAATGGGTTATAATGGATTTCCTATTGGATGTTCAGATGACATAATACCGTGGGAAAGAGAGGGAGATTTTAAAGATACTAAATACCCATATGTATGTCATGCGGAATTAAATGCAATACTAAATTATACAGGTAATTCGCTTAGAGGAAGTAAAGCATATGTAACACTATTTCCATGCAATGAATGTGCAAAAGCAATAATACAATCTGGAATAAAGGAAATAATTTATTTAAGTGACAAATATGCAGATAGTGATAGCACAAAGGTATCTAAAAAAATGTTTGATATGTGTAATGTAAAATATACAAAATATAAACCAACAGGAAAAAAAATTGAATTTAATTTATAATGGAGGGAACAAATGATATTATTAGCTAAAGGTGAAGAAAATGAATACAAACAATTCCTAGAACATCATGATAGATGTAATTTTGGACAATCACTAGAATGGGGTAAAGTAAAATCAAATTGGAAGAATGAAGTTGTTTTATCAAAGAATGATAATGGTAAAATTGTAGGTTCAATAAGTGTTCTTATAAGGAAAATACCTATCTTTGGTAATTTTATGTATGTTTCTAGAGGACCAATATGCAATATACATGATGAAATAATTTTGAAAGATTTAACAGATGGATTAAAAGAACTTGCTAGAAAATATAAGGCATTTACCTTAAGAATGGAACCAGATATAAAAAGTAGTGATGAAGAATTTAGAAACATTATTAAAAGAATGGGATTTAAAATAAATGATAAAGGTAAAAACTTTAGCGACGGTATTCAACCAAGATATGTATTTAGATTAGATTTAAAAGGAAAAACAGAAGAAGAGATATTTTCAGAATTTCATCAAAAGACAAGATATAATATAAGACTTGCAGGAAGAAAAGGAGTTGAAATAAGAGAGGGAAGCAGAGACGATTTAAAGGAATTTCATAAAATTATGGTTGTAACAGGGAAAAGAGATAATTTTATGATAAGACCGCTTGAATATTTTGAAAAAATGTATGATTGTTTAGCACCAGAACATCTTAAATTGATGATGGCTTATTATGAGGGCAAACCAATATCAGGAATAATTGATATAATTTATGGAAATAAAATATGGTATTTATATGGTGCAAGTAGTAATGAACATAGAAATTTAATGCCAAACTATTTGTTACAGTGGGAAATGATAAAATATTCAATTAGCCAGGGTAAGGATATGTACGATTTCAGAGGAGTAACTGGAATAGTAGATGAGAAGGATCCACATTATGGGTTATATAGATTTAAAAAAGGTTTTAATGCCGAATTTACAGAATTTATAGGTGAAGTTTATATAAATTTTAGACCTGTAAGATATAAATTATACAAAATAAGTGAAAAAACATATAAATATATAGCTGTAATAAAGACAAAGTTAAGAGGTAAATAAATTGAATACATTAATAATAAATAAAGAAGATTTAAGACACAATATAAATACTATAAAAAATTTAATCGATGTTAAAGATTATACTATTATTGGAGTTGTAAAGGGAAATGGCTATGGACTTGGGCTAAAGGAATATGCACAATTCTTAATTGATAATGAAATAAATATGCTTGCAGTAGCAACTAATTCCGAAGCTATAGAACTTAGAAAGTATGAAAAAAATATAGATATATTAAATATGTCATGTACATCTATAAAACAAGAAATACAAGAATTAGTAGATAACAATATAATAATAACAATAGGCTCAAGAAAAAGTGCAGAAATTGCAAATGAAATAGCAAAAAAGGGAAAAAATATAAGAGCACATATTAAAATAGATACTGGATTTGGTAGATATGGATTTATATATAAAGATACAGAAGAAATAGTTAATATAATAAAAAATTTACATTCAAATATAAAGGTGGAGGGAATATTTTCACATTTTTCTTTAGCATATTATAAAAATAGTGTATCAACTAAATGTCAATTTAGTAATTTCCTAAATGTTATAAAAATTCTTGAAGATAACAATATTAATATAAAATTGAAACATATATGCAATTCACCTGCTTTTATTAATTTCCCAGAAATGAGGTTAAATTGTGCAAGAATTGGCTCAGCATTTCTAGGTAGAGTAGATATTCTTCAAGATATTGGATTAAAAAAAATAGGAGAAATGCAGTCACAAGTTACAGAAATAAACATGCTTCCAAAAGATTTTAATGTAGGATATTTAAATACCTATAAAACAAACACAGAAACGAAAATAGCAATTATACCTGTCGGACATAAAGATGGATATAATATTACTATTAAAGAGGACATGCTAAGAACTGTAGATAAACTTAGAAATTTAAAACACCAAATAATGTCATTATTAAAAAAACAGACATTGAAAGTTATAATTAATGACGAAGAGTATGATATAATTGGAAAAGTTGGAATGTATCATATTACTGTGAATATTACTGGAAGTAATGTGAAAATTGGAGATATTGCAAAAATTAATGTAAATCCATTATATGTAGATAGTAAAGTTAGAAGGGAGTATATATAATGCATGTAAAAAAAATAGAGTTTTTTAAAAGAATAAAAAAATCAGTATTTAATTTTGAAGAATATGAAAAATTTATAGAAGAACCTATTCAAAAAGCTTTTGGATATTTTTTTAAATTAATTGCTTTATTTTCTTTAATTGTAACAATTGCATTAGTATATACTATAAATGTAAACATAAATAATATTGAAACAGTAATTAAGGATGACAAATTTCCACAATTTAAGATTGAAAATAATATTTTAGATATGAATGGACAAGAAACATATGAGCATTATTTTGACGATTATAATTTTCAGTTAATAATAAGCGAAGAAAATACTGAAAACATAGAAGACTATGATAATTGTTTGGTATTCCTTAGGGAAAAAATGATTATAAAATATAATGGATATACAGAAGAATTAGGGTATAATAATATGGAAGGATTTTCAAATGAAACATTGATAAATTTTTTCAATACAAAAGAATGGAAAATTTTGTGTATTAATATTTTTATAATGATGATATTATTAAACTTTATTTTATATGCAACTACAATATTTTTAGATGTTATCACATTATCAATTTTAGGATTAATAATGAATATTTTTATAAAAATAAAAATAAGATATCAAGATTTATTAAAAATTTCATTATATGCATTAACTTTGCCAATAATATTATATTTATTATACAATACAACAAACATATTATTTGGAATAACAATAAAGTATTTTCAAGTAGCATATGCAACAATTTCGTATATATATTTAATAACTGTAATGCTTATGATGAAAGTTGACATTACAAAAAATACTCAAGAATTGCAAAGAATTATAGAGGAACAAAAAAATGTTAAAGATGAATTAGAAAAAGAAAGGCAAAAAGAAGAGGAAGAAAAAAAAGAAGAAGAAAAAAAAGAAAAAGAAAAGAAGCAAAAAAAAGGAAAAGATAATAAGGATAAAACACCTCAAGAACCTCAGACTGATAATGGTTAATAAAAAGGAAAGGAGAAAAAAATGAAAAACAGCCCGAAAAATAACGACAAAATATACTACATGATTATAGCTATAGTAGCAATAGCTTGTGTTGTGGTAAGTATAGTATTAATTATTAATAATAAGAGCAAAAATGAAGAAGAAAAAGATTTAGCATATACAGAACTTATAAAGTTAATTGATGAACAAAAAATAGAAAAAATTGAAATGACTGTAGGCAGTACATCAATAAAAGTAATGTTAAAAGGAGAAAGCCAAGAAGATGCGAAAACAGCAATTGTACCTAATACGCAAGCATTTATAGAATTAATTCATGAAAAATATAAAGAAGGAAACTATATTGAATTGATTCAAAAACCGGTAAATACTTTTTTAAAAGTAGGGGAGACATTATTTAGTTTTTTACCTACAATTTTAATATTAATAATGTTCTTAATAATTATACAGATGCAAGGCTTAGGAGACAAAGGAAAAGTATATGATGCTGAAAGTCATAAGAATACTAATATTACATTTAAAGATGTAGCAGGATTAGAGGAAGAAAAAACAGAATTAATAGAAATAGTTAACTTTTTAAAAGAGCCTAAAAAATTCCAAGAAATGGGAGCTAAAATTCCTAAGGGAATATTACTTTATGGCAAACCAGGAACAGGAAAAACATTAATTGCAAAAGCAATTGCAGGTGAAGCAGGAGTTCCTTTTATATCTATGAGTGGTTCTGAATTTATAGAAATGTTTGCAGGATTAGGAGCATCAAGAGTTAGAAAACTATTTGATAAAGCAAAAAAAATTTCACCATGTATAGTGTTTATAGATGAAATAGATGCGATTGGCTCAAGAAGAACAAATGGAAGTGGTGCAGAATCTGAAAATAATCAAACTCTTAATCAACTTTTAGTGGAAATGGATGGATTTGAAACAGATCAAACTGTTATTGTTTTAGCTGCAACAAATAGACCAGAAATGTTAGATAAAGCATTATTAAGACCAGGTAGGTTTGATAGACAAATTACAATAGCACCTCCAGATGCAAAAGGAAGAGAAGAAATACTAAAAATACATTCAAAAAATAAAAAATTATCAAAAGAAATTGACTTAAAAGAAATTGCAACAGATACAGCTGGATTTACAGGTGCAGAGCTAGCAAATGTATTAAATGAATCAGCAATTATTGCTACTACAAAAGAACATAAAGAAATAACAATGGATGACCTAGAAGAAGCTGTAAAAAAGGTAACAGTAGGACTTGAAAAACATAGTAGAGTAATATCAGATAAAGATAGGAAATTAACTGCTTACCATGAAGCAGGACATGCCGTAGTAAGTAAATATTTATCAACACAATCAGATGTAAAAGAAGTGTCAATTATACCAAGAGGTATAGCTGGAGGATATACAATGTACAAAACAAATGAAGATAAATATTATATATCAAAAACTGAAATGGAAGAAAGGTTAATAGCATTACTAGGAGGAAGAGCTGCAGAAAAAATAGCAATAAATGATATTTCTACCGGAGCAAGTAATGATATAGAAGTTGCAACTAGTGTTGCAAAAGACATGGTTATAAAATATGGAATGAGTGATGTGATAGGACCTATAGATTTAACAGTTAAAGATAGAACAGAGATTAGTCCTTTTGGAGAAGAAATAGATAATGTAGTTGGGGTAGAAGTTAAAAAACTTATGGATGTAGCTTATAATAAGGCACAAGAAATTATTTTATCTCATATGGATAAACTACATGCAGTAGCATCAATTCTATTACAAAAAGAAAAAATTACAGCAGAAGAGTTTGAAGAAATTTTTAAATAAATTTAAAACTAATTGAAAAAAAATATGATTAAGAACATGTATGTAAATTATATATATTATAGGAGGAAAAAAATGGGAGAAAAAAAGAGACCAATAACAAAATGGCTATACTGGTTTTTATTTGCAGTAGCTGTATTGTGTGTATATAAAGCATTAGACGATTTTGAAGGAATTATTGCATGGATTGGCAACTTATTAGAAGTTTTAGCACCATTTCTAATAGGAATATTAATTGCTTATCTATTATATACACCATGTAGAAAAATAGAAAATTTATATTTGAAATCAAATAAGCTAAAAAAAAGAGCAAGAGGTTTATCAATTATTACAATATATATTATTACTTTAATAGTTCTAATAATCATCTTTAATGTTTTAGTACCAATAATTACAAGTAGTATTATAGATTTAGTAAGTAATTTCCAAAACTACTATAATATTGCTATGATTAATTTTCAAAACCTACCAGAAGATTCTATATTAAAAAGTGATATTTTTGTAGAATTAATTAATAACGCAAGGAATATAGATTTTAAGCAATTTTTAAATATGGAAAAAATCACAGAATATGCAAAAGGAGCAATAAGTGTAGCTGGGAAAATAGTAGATTTCTTTGTAGCAATAATTGTTTCAATATATATACTAAAGCAAAGAGGAGATATTTTAAACTTTGGCAGAATGTTTACAAAAGCAATGTTTAAAAAAGATACATATTACAACATTGAAAAATATTTTAATAAAACAAATGAAGTCTTTTTTAATTTCCTAGCAGGGCAGTTATTGGATGGTATTGTTGTAGGTATTATAACATCAATAGCAATGTCAATTCTTGGAGTAAAATATGCTGTATTATTAGGCTTTATGATAGGTCTATTTAATTTAATTCCATATTTTGGTGCCATAATAGCAGTAATTATTGCAGCATTAATTACTATTTTAACAGGCGGAATAACTCAAGCAATTACTATGGTAATTATAGTAACAATTTTACAACAAATAGATGCAAACATAATAAATCCAAAAATAATAAGTTCTTCTTTAAAAATAAGTCCTTTACTTGTAATTTTTTCTGTAACAATAGGAGGAGCATATTTTGGAGTTTTAGGCATGTTTTTAGCTGTGCCAATTTTTACAGTGATAAAAGTAATTATAGTAGATTATATAGTTTATAAAAATAAAATAAAAGAGCAAAAATATGGAGATAAAGAAAATGAATATATGGCATGATATATCAAAAGAAAGAATAAATAAAGAAAAATTTGTTGCAGTAATAGAAATATCAAAAGGATGTAAAAATAAATATGAATTAGATAAAGATACAGGTATGTTAAAACTAGATAGAGTACTATATACAGCAACACACTATCCAGCAAATTATGGATTTATACCAAGAACATATGCTGAAGATAACGACCCATTAGATGTTTTAGTCCTTTGCCAAGAAGATTTAATACCTTTAACACTTGTAGATTGCTATCCTATTGGTGTATTAATTATGGTTGATGGAAATCAAAAAGATGAAAAAATAATAGCAATTGCGGAAAAAGATCCATTTTTAAATATGTATAAAGATATAACAGAATTACCAGCACATATATCTAGTGAAATAAAACATTTTTTTGAAGTATATAAACAATTAGAAGGTAAAAAAACTGAAGTTGAAGAATTTTTAAATAGAGAAGAGGCAGAGAAAATTATAGAAAAATCAATAAACAGCTATAAGATTAAATTTAATAAATAAAAGGAGAATCTTATATGATAGAAAAAATCATAGTTACATTAATCTCTTTTGTATTATTTATATATGTGTTTATTTTCAAGATGATAAAAAAAAATGATACGAATTATCTATTTATTCTAGGAATTGAAGCTGTGGGAATACTTGTAAATTTTATACAAATAATATTTGGCATATTAAAAACAGGATTCTTTAATGTTATTGTATATTTATTTTCAATTATCATACCTACAATTGTTTTTTTACTTGAATATAAAAATATTAATGTTTCTGAGATGATGTATGTATGTATAAGTAAAATATATCTTATGTTTGGAAAAGTAAAAAAGACTAAAGAACTGTTAATTAATTTAAGTATAAAATATCCAAATAGCTATTATGCTCATAAAATGCTTGCAGAGATTTATGAGAGCGAAGGCGGAATGAGAAAATCAATAGATGAATATGTAAAGGTACTAGAAATAAAAAGAAATGATTATAAATCTTATTATAAGATATCTATACTTTTAAAAGATTTGGGAAGAAAAAAACAAGCAATAGAAATGCTGTATAATTTATTAAAAGTAAGACCAGAACATGAGCCTGCTTCAGAAATGTTGGGTGAATTATTAATTGAAAATGAAGAATATAAAAAAGCAATTAATATTATAAATAAAGCATTAAAAGTACATAATGATAATGAAAATTTAATATATAATTTAGGTATAGCGTATGTAAGGACAAATGAGTTTAGCCTTGCTAAAGAATGTTTTGAAAAGGTAGTAAATTTAAATAATCAAAATTATAATGCATATTATAGATTAGGTCAAATAGCTCTTTTATATAGAGATTATGATATGGCAGAAACATATTTCGCAAATAGTTTATATAATGAAAAAGAAGCTAAATCATATTTTGAGTTAACAAAAATATATATAATGAAAAATCAAAAAGATAAGGCAATTCTATCACTTCAAAAAGCCGTTAATGCAGATTATAATATATATAAAACTTTAAATGAGGAACCGGTACTATTTCCAATTAAACAATATATTAAAGAACCAGAGATAAAAAATGAGATAAAAGATCAAAAAGAATCCAAAAAAGAGATAATGATAGAGGAATACTTGAAAGATACTTACAATTTAACAAAAATATTAAATAATCAAGAAAAAAATAAAAATTTATTTGAGTGGAATAAAAAAAGAAAAAATAGTATTAATTAAAAAATAACACATATGATTAACTAAGAAAGGATTGATTACTTATGCAAATATATCAAGCATTAGTTTTAGGTATAGTACAAGGACTTACAGAATTTTTACCAATATCAAGTTCTGCACATTTAAATTTATTCCCATGGGTATTTGCTTGGGGACAAATGCCTGAATCTTTTGATGTTGCACTTCATATAGGTACATTACTTGCAATTGTGATTTTTTTCTTTAAGGATTGGATAAAATTATTTGTAGGTGGATATAAACAATTAGTTAAAAAAGAAAAAACAACAGATGGAAAAATATTTTGGTATCTTGTAATTTCAACTATACCTGCTGGAATATTAAGCTTAATTTTAGATAAAATATCAAATAAATTATTTGAGAATAATTTAAATTTGGAAATGATTGTTATAGCAATGACTTTAATTATTATGGGAATAATATTATATATTGTTGATAAAAAATCAAAGTCTAAAACAAAATATGAGGATATAACATTAAAGCAATCTGTTGCTATTGGAACTTCACAGGCAATTGCGGCAGCATTCCCTGGAGTATCCCGCTCAGGAATAACAATGACAGTAGCAAGGGCTTTAGGAATAGATAGAGAAAGTGCAGCAAGATATTCATTTTTACTTGCAACACCAATAACGGCAGCAGCAGTTTTATTTGATTTAAAAAATTTTGTGTTTAATGATTTAGGTTTATGGATAGGAATTTTATCAAGTTTTATTGTTGGTATAATAATAATAAAATTTTTATTAGAATATTTAAAAAAAGGAAGTTTTAAAATATTTGCAGTTTACAGGGTAATAATAGGAATTATAGTAATACTTTTAGCTGTAATATGAAAAAACAGAGGTAACAATATGTTGCCTCTGTTTTTCGCTAAAACTTCCTTTTTTTCAACAAAGGAAAATTATAGGAAAAAAAGAATAATATAATGAAAATAAATTTGGAGGAAAAATATGAAAATTACATATGATAATGCAAATAGGTTACTTAAAATTGAAATAACAGAAGAAATTGACCATTTTATGGCAGAAAAAATAAGAAATAAGGTCGATTTTGAAATACAAGAATATATTCCTAGAAAAATATTAATGGACTTTGAAAAGGTTTCCTTTATGGATAGTGCAGGAATTGGAATGATATTAGGTAGATATAAAACTGCAAAAATGTTAGGAAGTTCATTTTGTATAACAAATGTTAAACCTAGCATAAAAAAAATTTTGGAAATGTCTGGTATTTTAAAAATAATACCAATAGTAGAAAAATAGGAGGAATTCAAATGCAAATAAATTATGATAATGCAATGACAATAGAGTTTTTAAGTAATCCAAACAATGAAGCATTTGCAAGAATTGCAGTTGCAAGTTTTATAGCAAATTTAGATCCTACAGTAGAAGAAATGTCAGATGTAAAGACAGCGGTTTCGGAAGCTGTTACAAATTCAATAATACATGGATATGAAAATGAAAAAGGTATTGTAAAAATAAAAGTAGGAATAATTAACAAGACAGTTGAAATAGAAGTTATTGATAGAGGAAAGGGAATAGAAGACATAGAAAAAGCCAAGGAACCTTTATATACAACAAAACCAGAACTAGAAAGATCAGGTATGGGTTTTACTATAATGGAAAGTTTTATGGATGAAATGCATGTAGAGTCTATAATTGGAAAAGGAACAACAGTGTTTATGAAAAAAATTATTAAAGATTAAATATATCTTACAAAAGGAGAAAAACATGTACGATACAAACACAGAAGATATTATTAAAGCTCAACAAAAATCAGAAGATGCAATGGAAAAAATAGTAACAAATAATTCAGGTTTGGTATGGAGTATAGTAAATAGATTTTTAGGTAGAGGATATACAAAAGACGAGTTGTATCAAATAGGATGTATAGGATTAATAAAAGCTATACAAAGATTTGATGTAAGATTCCAGGTAAAAATATCAACATTTGCAGTACCATATATAATGGGAGAAATAAAAAGATTCATAAGAGATGATGGTCCAATAAAGATAAGTAGAAGTATAAAGGAATTAGGAGTAAAAATAAAAGAACTACAAAAAGATTATCTAATTAAAAATGGAAAAGAAATAAAAATATCCGAAATCGAAAAGATACTAAATGTAAGTAAAGAAGAAATAGCATTAGCAATAGATGCTAATAGGCCTTTACAGTCAATAGATGAAGAGATATATGAAGACGATAATTCAAGTCAGAAAAAAATATCTAAGATAAGTACTAACAAGGATGATGTAGGAGAATTAATTGATAAAATTACAATAAGAAAATTAATAAGAGAATTAAAAAAAAGAGAACAAGAAATAATACTTCTAAGGTATTATAAGCAAAAATCACAAGTAGAAGTTGCAAAAATTCTAGGAATATCTCAAGTACAAGTGTCAAGAATAGAAAAGAAAATCTTATTAGAAATGAGAAAAAAATTGTAATTTAAATATTTAAAGTTATATATATAAGGAGAAAAATGAAAAAATTTATAGCTGTAATTTTAATATTTATTATTATATGTTTTATGATTCCTATTATTTTTACAAAAAAATATAATTCTACAAAAACAGATGTAGTAGCATATGAAAAAAATGAATATGATTATAAACAATATAACACTATAAAACTATTACATACACAAACAGGTGAAATTGAGGAAATTGATATAGATGAATATTTATATGGAGTGGTTTCAGCAGAAATGCCTGCAAATTTCCATGAAGAAGCGTTAAAAGCACAAAGCGTAGTTGCAAGAACATATACAATATATAAGATTGTAAATGGAAGTAAACACGAAGGAGCAGATATTTGTGATTCAGCAAGTTGTTGCCAGGCATGGATTTCAAAAGAAGACAGATTATCAAAATGGAATGAGGAAGAATGTGAGAGTAACTGGCAAAAAATTGTATCTGCAGTAGATTCTACAAAAGGTAAAATAATTACATATGAAGGTAAGCCAATAAATGCTTTTTTCCATTCTAATAGTGGAGGAACAACAGAAACAGCAAGTAATGTATGGGGTGGAACAAATTATCCATATTTACAAACAGTAGAAACTTCTGGGGAAGATGCATATACACAATATAGTTCTACAGTTACATTAACAAAAGAAGAAGTAGAGGAAAAAATACAGGAATACCATAATGATATAGAAATAAATTTTGAAAATGATAATGAGATACAAATTTTAGAAAATACTCAGAGTGGTAGAGTAAAAACAATAAAATTTGGGAATATAGAAATGTCAGGAGTTGAAGCAAGAACAATATTTGGACTGAAATCGGCTAAATTTACAGTAAAAATTGAAAATGATAATGTTATTTTTGAAGTGGTAGGTTATGGGCATGGTGTTGGAATGAGTCAAACAGGAGCAGATAGTATGGCAAAATTGGGGAATGATTACGAAACAATAATCAAACATTATTATACTGGAGTTGAAGTTCAAAATGTAAATTAAAAAATAATTAAAAAAAACAATAAAGTTAAAATCTACATATACTGTAAATTAATGAAAGTTTATAGAATAGAAGTTGTAAAAAATGGGAACAATATTACTAAAGATAAAATAAGGAGGCAAGTTAGATTTGAGAAGAAGAGAAAGAAGAGTAAAAACTAAAAATTATCATTTTTTGTATATGGCAGGTTTAGTAGCTATACTTTTGGCAATAATGGTTGTAATATTATATAGTGTTTATAATAAAAAACTAAATGATATTTCTGAGAGTATGTTATCTACAGAACAAATTATAGGATTAGTACCAAATAATGAAGAAGATACAAGTAATATTGTTGAAACAACAGGAAGTATTATAAGCAAAACAATAGAAGATACCAAAGAACAGCTAGAAAAGATCGAAGAAGATAATATTGAAAATAAAGATAATATACAAGAAATGAATGTAAATGATGAACAACACACACAAATTGTAGAAGAACCAAAAAAAGAATTGTCATTTGCTTACCCAGTTGAGGGTGAGGTCTTAAGAGATTATGCTATGGATGAATTAATATATTCAGAAACATTAGATGAATGGACAGTACATCAGGGAATTGATATAAAAGCTGAAAGAGCAACAATAGTTAAAGCTTCAGAAGAAGGAACAGTTGTTGCAATAAAGAATGATCCAAGATATGGTTTAACAGTAATAATTGAGCATGAAGGAGGATATAAAACAGTATATTCAAATTTATTAACAACAGAATTTGTAAATGAAGATGAAAAAGTTGAAAAAGGACAAAGCATTGGAACTGTGGGAAATTCTGCCGTATTTGAAATTGCAGATGAACCACATTTACATTTTGAAATAATAAAAGATGGGGAAAATGTAGATCCTAAAATCTATTTAAAATAAAAAAATCCACCAAACGGTGGATTTTTTTATAAAAATGTTTTTAGTTTTTCTACACTTTCTTCTTGATAACAAACAAAATCATTTAATAGTTTTTTAACCTCTGTATCCAAATCATCATTTGCATTTAAAATTCTTCGACCTTCAATAATTCCCATATTTGTACCTTGCATAAGAAGTTCAGATATTTTAGAATTACTAGTATCTTTAATAGTATTTGCTTGGATACTAGACCAAAGCATAGCTTTTTGACCTAAACTATAGTCATTAGGTTGAACATTATAATTTGCAAAGCAAGAGTCAACTTTTTTTAGAATATTATTATACATACTATATTCATGTTTTAAGTAATTAGAGAGTTCATCTGTTTCTACTTTTCCTTGAAGATATGAGATAGAATCCATTCCCATTTTTACACCTTTACAAATTTCTTTTAGAGCTTTAACATTCTTATCCATAAAGACCTCCTCTATTATAATATGTTTTGCATAATTTTTATAAATATTCAATAAAAAAATTATAAAATATTAAAATATTTATTTGACAATAACATAAATAAAATAATATACTAAAATAAATATATAAATAAAAGGGAGATATGTATATGGAAGAAATACTTACTATAAAAAATGTAATAATTTATTTAATAACTATTAATTTTATAACTTTTTGTGCGATGGGAATAGATAAAAAAAAGGCTAAAAAAGGAAAATGGAGAACTAAAGAAAAAACATTAATTTCATTAGTTGCTTTAGGTGGAGGAATTGGCCGGAATTATTGGAATGTATACATTTAGACATAAAACAAAAAAACCTAGATTTTATATAGGTTTCCCATTAATTATAATTATGCAAATATTAATTATAATAGTAGTTATGACTTTATAATAATAATATCATGTACACATAATTCTTAAAAATAAAAAAAATAATAATTCAAAAACAAAACATGAGTTCAATTATGTGTATAAATAAAAATACGAAAACCTATTAAAATGAGTTATGAACAAACTTATCCACATTATGCACAAAAGCAACTGAACTATTACAAAAAAGTTACGATGGTATACATAAATATTACGATAATATTACAAACCAATTACAAAATAGTAAAAAGAAATATAAAAATACAAGAAATTTCTCAGTTATTGACAAAAAATGAAGAATATGATAATCTTACAAAAAGTAAAGAAGGAATAATATGGATAAAAGTATAGAAATAAGAAAAAGGCAAGGAATAGAATATTATTTATATATATTTATAATAATGAGTATATGTGGGTGGATAATGGAATTCTTCTATTCATCTATAACATCACATAAAATAAATATACCGGGTTTTTTATATGGACCATATTGCCCTATATATGGAATTGGAACAGTTATTGTGATTGCGTTTTGCGATGATAAAAATCTATTTATGAAAATATCAAAAATTTTTTTATTGACTACAACATTAGAATATGTAACATCTGTTATGTTAGAAATAATTGTTGGAAGAAAATGGTGGAACTATTCAAATTGTTTCCTTAATATTAATGGAAGAGTAAGTTTATTATATTCAACATATTGGGTTGGTCTTGGATTTATTATACTAAAATTTTTAAAACCAATATTAGAAAAAAGTTATAATAATATAAAATCACAAAGAACAACAAAAATAATAAATGTATTTATATTAGGGATAATAGTTGATTTAATACTTAGTATAATTTATTACATATAATATATTGAAATAATTTAAACTGCATTTAGTTAAGAGGAGTAATAGTAATGATATATCCGCAATTTTTAAAATCAAACGATTATATAGGAGTTACAGCACCGTCAGATGGAATAGTAGGGAAGATAGATACTTATAGATTAGATAATGCAATAAAAAAATTTAATAAAATGAATTATAAAATAAAAGAAACAAAAAATGTGAGAAAAAGCATACAAGGGAAGAGCGCTTCAAGTAGAGAACAAGCTAGAGAACTAGAAAGTTTATATGAAGATGAACAGATAAAATGTATTATATGCGCCAGTGGTGGAGACTTCCTTTTAGAAATGTTATCAGAAGTTAATTTTGATATAATAAAAAATAATCCAAAATGGCTACAAGGATATTCAGATCCAACAGGCTTGCTTTATACAATAACAACAAATTTAGATATTGCTACAATTTATGCTGATAATTTTAAAAGTTTTGGGATGGAAAAGTGGCATAAATCACTGGAAAATAATATAAAAATATTAGAAGGAAATTTAATAAAACAAGATAGTTTTCGAAAATATGAGAGTAGTAGAAAAGAAAAAATAATTGGAAATGAAGGATATTATTTAGATAAAAATGTAAAATGGGAAAATTTAAATTGTGATGATATTCGCATAAAAGGTAGAATAATTGGAGGATGTCTAGATATTTTAGCTGAATTATTTGGAACAAGATTTGATAAAACAAAAGAATATATAAACAAATATAAAAATGATGGTATTGTTTGGTATTTTGAAAATTGCGAAATGTCTTCAGAAAACGTCATAAGAACACTTTGGAAATTTAAAGATAATGGATGGTTTAATTATACATCAGGTATTATATTTGGAAGAAGTGCTATAGAAAGAAGCTATTATGAATTATCATTTAAAGATGCAGTTAGTAGAATGTTATTAGATTTAAATATACCAATAATAATTAATGCAGATATTGGTCATGTTTCTCCAAGGATGACAATAATAAATGGTGCTCTATGTGATATAGTATCAAAAGATGGAAAAGGACAAATTATTTTTGAATTTAAGTAGTAAAAATAATCCATGTAACCCGCATGAAAAGAGGGATACAAAACAACAATAAAAAAAATAAAAAAATTTTAAAAAAAGTGTTGACATATGACAATTATTTGTGCTAAAATAATTCATGTCGTTCGGCAAAAGGAATGACAAAGCACATTGAAAAATAAACAATAAAATTCTTTAAATGAGTGGAGAATTTGAAAAAATTCGTACAAACCAAATAATTTGGAGAAAACCAATCGAAAAAACGAAAAATGAGTTGGAAAGACTCTAGTAAAAATAAGAACTCGAAAGAGAGAAGATAATAACTAGAGAGTTTGATCCTGGCTCAGGATAAACGCTGGCGGCGCACATAAGACATGCAAGTCGAACGGAAGCCGTTTTAATGGAACAGAAGATTTATCGGAAGAGAAGTTAAAACAATGACTTTAGTGGCGGACTGGTGAGTAACGCGTGAGCAACCTGCCTGTTAGAGGGGAATAACAGTGAGAAATCATTGCTAATACCGCATAAGCTAGTAATACTGCATGGTATAGCTAGAAAAGGAGTAATCCGCTAATAGATGGGCTCGCGTCTGATTAGCTAGTTGGTGGGGTAAAGGCCTACCAAGGCAACGATCGGTAGCCGAGTTGAGAGGCTCTACGGCCACATTGGGACTGAGATACGGCCCAGACTCCTACGGGAGGCAGCAGTCGGGAATATTGCGCAATGGAGGAAACTCTGACGCAGTGACGCCGCGTATAGGAAGAAGGTTTTAGGATTGTAAACT
>CALXUH010000050.1 GCA_944391645.1 uncultured Clostridia bacterium
TTTATATCAAAACATAGACCACGAACAAAAGAAACAAAAACAAAGAAATATTGAGGAATAATTAATAAAAATAATATATCTCTATACCCTCGCAAAGCCCTTTGATCAATTATATTATTTTCAATAACAGTAAGAAATCCAAAATAAACGATAAAAACAATAAAAAGAGCAATATAAAAGCAGCATATAAAAACATAAATAGTTCTCTTTTTATCTTTCCACTTTAATAAAATATAAATTGTAGCGCCAAGTAAAACAATAATAATTATCGCAAAAAAAACATAAAAATTAATTAATGAACTAGCAAGATTATCCACATAAGAATAATACCCATTTTTAACATATCCGTTAAAAAAATTTAATAAAGCAGTTGACTTATAAGAAACATATAAAACACATGCAAAAATAAATAAATGTATCATTCTAAAATGTTTTATTAAAAATGCATAAGGCTTTCTAATTATCACAATCAACAACTCCTATTTTATAAACTAATTATAAAATATAATTAATAATTTTACAATAAAAAACCTAGAAACTAGGTTAATCTTTATAAAATATCATTTGCCCTGGAAGTAAATAAATACTTTTATTTTGTTTTATAATATTCGTTTCACTAACGTTAAAAATTTTACTAACATCTCTCAAAGTATCATCATCTTTAGTTATATAAAATTGAACACCCTTTTTAGGTATAAGTAACACCTGTTTTGGATAAATATATTCATCTATCTTCAATCCATTTAGCTCAGCTACTAATTTAGGATTAACGTTAAAATCTTTACTTATTTTATATAATGTATCTCCATTAACAACCACATATACACTATAAAAAGGAGTTTCAACCATATCTCTATTATTATTTAATAACATAAAAATCACCTAATATAATATATGATTTTTATATTAAAATGATTTATTTATTATAAACAAATATCCTATTAGAATCATTAAAATTTAGTTCAAAATAATGTAATATCAACTTATGTCCATAAACCGGATTAAAAATATACAGATTATCATCATCTAAATAATAAATGTCATTTTCATATATATTAATAATGCTAAAATTCTCATCATCTTTAAATCTAGTAAGAATATTTTCATTATATGTATAAAAATAATTTAAACCATCAACAGCTATATTATTATAGTTAACATCAAAATACATAACATATTCTTCATCATATTCCTTTAAAGAAGCATTTACTTTTTTACCATTTTCATACTTTATATAACCTTTTTCGCTATCGCCTATACATTCAATTTTACCATTTTTAATATTTATTTCAAATAAATTATCATTCTTTCTATCAAACAAATAAATATATTTTCCATGAGTACCAGAGATATAAGAATCGTAACTTATTTCAAAATCAGAATTGTAAATTTCATATTTTCCCCCTATAATATCAAACAATATAAATTTAGTGAAAAACAAATCTTCATCATAATTAGGTAAAAATATTATATCTTTATACAAATAACTCAAAGTATTACTATACCTATCATTATCAAACATATCAATTGACTTAACACCACTATCATCAAGTAAATAAAATCCATCATATTTCCATACTGCAATATGCTGATTACTATCTAAACTATTAGTAAAATAAAATTCATCCTCATAATCAACTTTAGATGTAGAAATTATACCCAAATCTGACAAATACTCAATAACATCTCTATCGGAAATCAATGAAAAATGAACTAAATTATTGCTTTTATCATAACAAACAGGATAATGAGCATAAAAATCCAAGTTCACGTCAAAACAATTATAGTTTTTTCCTTCAAAAACACTAATATCGTTTATTAATTTTTTTGATAATCGCCTTTTATTATAAAATAAAATATTAAAAGCCAAATCATCATTAGAAAGTTCAAAATAGTATTGACCATTTTCATAAATTTCAGTTACATCAAAATCATTTAAATCATACCTTATTTTATAACTAGATATAAAATATTTTATCAAAAATACAACTAACAATAATACAAATATTATAAAACTAATTTTTTTCTTCATAGCATACAAAAAAATTAATGAATATTATTCATTAATTACTCCATTATCAATTAAGAATTGAACTAAAGTATCTTCATCAACATAACCACTTATGTAATCAATTAACACACCATGATATGTTAACATTGTATAAGGAGTTCCTTTAAAAGTATCAGATATATCATAAGTACCACTTAAAGTAGAATAATCGGCATTTGATAATTTATCAGTATGAAACCAATATATATTCAAATCTTCATATTTACTTTGAACACTTTCAACAACAGGCTTATACATTTCACAATACCCGCATTTTGTCTGAGCTATAACAGCAATAGTATATTTTTCCTCTAAACTATCATTTACCCATTCAGAAACACTTGGCTCTAAAGAACTAGTTTCATTATTTAGATTTTCACCCTCTAATAAAAATGAAAGTCCAACAAAAGCTGCTAAAAGCACTATTACAATAATTAAAACTTTATATTTATCCCAAAATTTTTTCATAATTCACCTCACTTAAATATTTTAATACAATTAACTACAAATTACAAGTTTTTTCTAGGTTTTAACCTGATTTTAATATTAGATTCCATAAATGAAAAAACTATTAAAATTAAATAAATAATCGGTTTAAAAACTTTGATTGTTAAAAATATTCTATCAATAAAATTACTGCTTTCATCGATATAAGATATTAAATTTGATATAAAGAAGTATAATGCAAAACTTGAAAATAAACCAATAGAAG
Source organism: uncultured Clostridia bacterium (assembly GCA_944391645.1). GTDB lineage: Bacteria > Bacillota > Clostridia > TANB77 > CAG-508 > UMGS1933. The sequence continues at coordinate 2,763 of CALXUH010000050.1, forward strand.
CAATCATAATATTCTTGCTGACTCTTATTTTATAATTAGCAGCATCAAAATTAAAAATTATAATAAACATATTAAAGCAAAGAAAATCTGAGAAAATTAAATAAATTAGTCCGAACAAATTTGAATTAAAATAAAAGTAATTATAAATTTCAAAAATTGAAAATACACTAAAAATTATTACAATAAACAAATATGCAATTTTAAACATTTTTTTATTCATGCTAACACCTAAAAATATTATATCAAAAATTTTTAAAAAAAATCTAAAAATAAGATTGATTCTTAAAAAAAAATTATGATAAAATGAAAAAAGATTGTAGGTGTAACATGGCGAAAAAGATATCAGTGATCAAAATTATTGAAATGAATGAAAATTTAGACATAATATTTATAGAATTACAAAAAAAAATAGGATATGACACTGAACTGGATAATCACAAACAACTTATTAGAATGCTATTCAAATTATTGGACACTGAAATTACAAACTACGTTAAGACAGAAGATGAAGAAAATTTTTCAAATGCTTTAAAAATAAGTTCATTATTAGAAAAAATAACATCTGCGTGTGTATTTAGTGAAAATGATGCTCATCTGCACTTATATAAACAGGCACGCTTATTAATCAAAATAACTGGATTAATAGGCGAGTTTTTAAATGAAAACATAGAAGCAAACTTAATTTTTTTAAAAGAAAAAATTGATAAGATTCAATTTCAAAATGAGAAAAAAATAGAAAGAAAATTTAAAACACAAATTATAGATTTAGAGCAGGCATTAATAATAAAAAGATTTTTAAAACTAGTAAAAGAAAATGAAACTCAAAAAGCTAAGGAACAATTAGATGAAAACTATAAATTATTTTTAAAAATAATAAATAAATGTTTGGAAAGCATAGAAAACCAAAATGAAAATATATATTATTATTTATATATACTTCGTATTTTAAAAGAAAAAATCGGCGAGCGCCAAATTTATCCACTATATGCAGAAAAAATATCAAAATTAAAAGCTTTACATTTACCACAAAAATATCAAATTATACTAAATGAACTAGAGAATATTTTAAAAAAGAAGAAAAACAAAAATACCACAACAGACGTGCTTCATAAATATGAAATTAATTTAGAACAAGCCACAAAAATATCAAACTGTCCAGAAAATTTTCAAATATTATCATATAAAGAAATTGAATCTGTAGCATTAAGTATTGATGGCAGTGGGAAAGATACAATAAAAGATGATGCTTTGTCAGTAAAACGAGAAAAAGATGGATATGTATTAGGGATTCATATCGCAGATGTCGGAAATTTTATAATACCTAACTCTCCTTTGGATTTAAATGCTAAACAAAGATATAAATCTTTATATTTAGCTGACCAAGTAATACATATGATTTCTCCAGCCATTTCAAAGCAATATCTATCTTTAGAAGAAGGAGAAAAACGAAATGTAATTAGTCTATATGTTAAAATAAATAAATCTGGTGAAATAGAAAGTTACTATTTTAGTGCAGAAACAATAACGGTGAAACAAAATTTATCTTATTACTATGCTGATAATATTTTAAGACAGGAAATTACTCCACCAACTGAATTAGACTATAACTTAAAATTACTTGAACAAGTCACATCATTATTAAGAAACTCACAAAGAAATGAATATCAATTTATGAAAGAGTTAATTAAAGAAATAGCAACTAAAGAAAATCCGTATTCTGAAAAAATAGTAAGCGAGAGCATGATTTTATATAATAGTCTTTTCCCCAAATA
>CALXUH010000051.1 GCA_944391645.1 uncultured Clostridia bacterium
GGAATTTTTCATAGCATCAGATATACCAGCTATTTTGTCATATACAAAAGAATTTTATCTTTTAAATGATTTTGAATTTGTAGAAATGGAAGATGGAAAGGCAAAAATTTATAATAAAGATTTAAAAGAAATTGAAAAGAAAATAACAAAAATTGAATGGGATAGCAGTAGTGCAGAAAAAGATGGGTATGAACATTTTATGCTAAAGGAAATATATGAACAACCAGTAGCTATAAGGGAAACCATAGGATCAAGATTAAATAATGGTAAAGTAGATTTTGAAGAGTTAAATTTGAGTAAAGAGTATCTAGAAAGTATAAATAAAATATTTATAGTAGCATGTGGAACAGCAATGCATGCAGGATTAGCAACAAAAAAAACTTTTGAGGAACTTTGTAAAATACCTGTAGAGGTGGATATTGCATCTGAATTTAGATATAGAAATCCAATTATAGATAAAAAAACATTAGTAATATTTATAAGCCAATCTGGTGAGACAGCAGATACAATTGCAGCATTAAAATTATCAAAGGAAAAACAAGCAAGGACAATTGCTATATCAAATGTAATAGGAAGTTCAATAACAAGAGAGGCAGACTACTTTATTTATACACATGCTGGACCAGAAATTGCAGTTGCTTCAACTAAAGCATATACATCACAAATAACATTACTTACATTACTTGCAATGCATATGGGAGAAATACTAAATAGAGTAGAAGAAAATAAAATAAAAGACCTAAAAAAGGATTTATTAGAAATACCAAATAAAGTTCATGAAATTTTAAATGATGTAACTGTAATTGAACAATTTGCAAAAAAGGTTTATCAAGAAAAAGATATGTTCTTTTTAGGAAGAGGAGTAGATTACGCAGTAAGCTTAGAAGGTTCACTAAAATTAAAGGAAATATCATATATACATTCTGAAAGTTATGCTTCTGGCGAATTAAAACATGGACCAATTGCATTAATACATAATGGAACAACTGTAGTAGGAACTATTACAGAAACCAATTTAGTGGAAAAATCCTTAAGCAATTTGCAAGAAGTAATAACAAGAGGAGCAAAAGTATTACTTATAACAAGTGAAAATATAAAAAACAATGGTTTTGAGGCAATAATAAAAATTCCTCATACTAATATACTAATTTCTCCAATATTATCTGTAGTACCTATGCAACTACTAGCATACTATATTTCAAAAAATAAAGGATTAGATGTAGATAAACCAAGAAATCTAGCAAAATCTGTAACAGTTGAATAAATTAATAGGGCACTATATATGTGCCTTATTTTAATTGTAAAATAAAAATAAAAAAAACTATTGCAATTTTTATATATTATGATAAAATATAAACTGAAAATTTGTTTGGATAGAGGAAGGAAAAATGTTTGCATATATTAAAGGTAATTTAGAGGTAAAAAGCACAAATTATGTTGTAATAGAAAACGGAGGTATTGGATATAAAATTTTTATGTCTAATAAATCTATAGGAACAATAGGAAATATAGGAGATAATGTAAAAGTATATACACATTATCATGTAAGAGAAGATAATATTAGTCTTTTTGGTTTTAATTCAGATGAGGAGCTTAGAATGTTTGAAATATTAATTAATGTAAGTGGAGTAGGAGCAAAATCTGCATTAACAATGCTATCTGATATTACACCTTCAAGTTTTGCAATAGCAGTTATAAATGATGATATTACAAGACTTACCAAAATTCCTGGTATTGGTAAAAAAACAGCTCAAAGATTAATTTTAGAATTAAAAGATAAGTTAAAAAAAGAAGATATATCAGGAGAGCAAATAGAATTAGACGAAGATGAAAAAGATGAAAACATAAATAAAGATGCAATTACAGCATTGCAAGTATTAGGTTATAGTAAAAAAGAAGCAGAAACAGTTTTGAAAAAAATAGATACACAAAAATTAAGTATAGAAGAAATATTAAAACAAGCTTTAAAAATATTAGGAAGATAATATTAATTTGTTAAGAGGTAATTAAAATTACCATGATGGGAGTAGAAATGGATTTAAACAAACCGTTAGCATATAGAATGAGACCAACTACATTAGAAGAATTTGTAGGACAAGAGGAAATAGTAGGGAAGGATAAAATTTTATATAGAACAATAAAGGCAGATAGATTATCTAGCCTTATACTATGGGGACCTACTGGATGTGGAAAAACATCTTTGGCAAAAGTTATTAGTAATACTACAAAATATAATTTTATTAAATTAAATGCTGTTACAGCTGGAATTTCTGATATAAAAAAGGCAATAGAAGAATCTAAAAATGCTTTCTTAAATCCAAATGGGAAATGTATTTTATTTATAGATGAAATTCATAGATTCAATAAATTGCAACAAGATGCACTACTCCCATTTGTTGAAGATGGTACAGTTATATTAATTGGGGCAACAACTGAAAATCCATATTTTGAAGTAAATAAAGCATTAATATCTAGATCTATGATAGTAAAACTAAAACCACTAGAACCTGAGGATATATTTAAAATATTAAAAAATGCATTAGTTAGTAAAGAAGGATTAGGAACATTTAAAATAAAAATAGAAGATGAAACATTAAATACAATTTCTAAAATGTCAAATGGAGATGTAAGGACAGCATTAAATAGTCTAGAAATAGCAGTGCTAACAACGCGGGTTAGATAAAGATGGATACATTAATATAACAAAAGAAATCATGGCTGAGAGCATGGGAAAGAAAAAAACAATGTTTGATAAAAATGGGGATAATCATTATGACAATATAAGTGCATTTATAAAATCTATGAGAGGAAGTGACCCAGATGCAACTGCATTTTATTTAGCAAGAGCAATAGAAGGTGGGGAAGACCCAATATTTTTAGCAAGAAGAATTGTAATTGCTGCTGCAGAGGATGTAGGACTTGCAAATCCTAATGCTCTTGTAGTTGCAAATTCGGCAATGCAAGCTATTCAAACAGTAGGAATGCCAGAAGGGCGAATAATTCTTTCAGAAGCGGCAATATATGTTGCTCTATCAAAAAAATCTAATGCAACATACCTAGCAATAGATAAAGCTTTATCAGATGTAAGAACAAAAGATACTGGGGAAATTCCTATGCACATAAGAAATGCGGAAATAAAAGGAATGGAAAATTTTGGTTATGGACAAGGTTACAAATATCCACATGATTATCCAGTTCATATTGTAAATCAACAGTATTTACCTGATAAAATGTTAGGAACAAAATATTTTAAAAAAGACGAAAACATAACAATATTTTAAATTTTAAAATTTAATATAATATAGGAATAATACAAGAAAAAATAACCAATAATTAAATTATAGGTTATTTTTTTATGGAATGTAAAATGATAAAAAAAATTTTAGTTGGTTTTTGTGCTGGGATAATAAGTGGATTATTTACTGCAGGTGGAGGAATGATTGTTGTTCCAGCATTAATTCATATTTTCCATTTAGATGATAGAAAAGCAAGAGCAACATCTATATTTACTATATTACCAATGGTAGTTACAAGCGGAATATTTTATTATAGCAACAATTATATAAATTGGAAATTAGGTATTACGTGTGCAATTGGTGGAATAATAGGGGGATATATAGGTGCAAAAATTTTAAAAAAAATATCAATTAAAATATTAAAAAAAACATTTACAATTTTTTTAATATATGTATCAATAAAAATGATAATATAAAAATACTTAGCAATAAGGAGGAACTATATGTTAAAATTGTTAGTAGGCATAATACCGGGAATTATAAGTGGAACTGGCATGGGTGGAGGAACAATTTTAATATTAATCTTATCATTATTTATGGGTGTAGACCAACATGTAGCTCAGGCTACAAATTTAGTCTTTTTTGTTCCAACATCAATCACAGCAATAATTGTATCTATAAAAGAAAAACTAATTGATTGGAATATTGGAATATATATAGCAGTATCAGGAATAGTTGGTGCAATTATAGGAGCAAAAATATCTGTAAAAATGAATGTAATATTATTAAAAAAATTATTCGGAATATTTTTAGCATTTATAGCAATATATGAAATATATTCTTTGGTAAAAGAGTATAGATTTAATAAAAAAATAAATAATAATATAGAAAGGAAAAATAACTTATAAATAAAAATTAGAAAAATTTATAACATTAGTTAAGGAGGAATTAGAATGAAATTTGTTAAAGGTATGATTATTGGTAGTGCATTGGGTGTTGGAGTGATGATGATGTATTCTGAAGGAATGCTGAACAAGAAAAAAATGAAGCAAATGGTAAAAAAAATGAATATGCTATAATAAATATTACAAGATAATTGCCACTTCCTTCTTGGGCAGAAGGTCGAATTCGCCGTTTTCCTCCATCTTTTCAAGTTTTACCATGCGGTCGATGCGCGAACGTATGGTCTTGAAATTGGTGAGCGTGCCGCCCAGCCAGCGGGA
>CALXUH010000052.1 GCA_944391645.1 uncultured Clostridia bacterium
TAAAATATCAAAAGTTATTAAAAGAGCAATTAAATTGGTTAAATGCTCATTACCGTCAAGTAAAAAATAAATCTTTTAAATTATATCAATTATATAATAGCGGAAAACTAGCAGATAATATGAAATCAAGATGTTGTAATTTCAAATTATTAGAAGAAAAATGTTTAGAATATAATAAAGTAAAATGGTAATTTATCTTTATGATTAAATTATAAAATTGTAAAATGAAAGGTTGAACTGGTGGTTAAAATGAACAAAAATAAGAAAATAATTATTGGTATTTTAATTGTTTTGATTATAGTTATAGGTATAGTGGTTGCTTATAAAATAATTGAAAGTAGTATTACAAATAGGGCAGACTTTAATTTTAAAGTTGAAAATATTAGTTCTACTCCTGTTGAAACAGTAGATATAGATAATCAGAAAAATGAAAAAAATTATTACAAAGAAATAGATAATATTAAATTAGAATTAAATATTCCAAATGAATGGAACTACGAAGAAATTCCACGAAACGAAGAAAATGATTTTTATAAATATGCTTTAAAATTATACAAAAATAATGAAAATCAATATGCTATGTTATATTTTTACAATAATTCATTTGGAGTTTGTGGTACAGGTAGAACATCAAAAAATATTATTTTAAATAATGGTAAAGAAGCTGTTATAGGCTATTATGATGAAAATAAAAATTGGGCTGACATTTCGTTTTATAATATTAATAAAAATATAGCAGTTATGAATTATGGGTTAATTGATGAAGATGCAGATGAAGCAATTCAATTAATAAAAACAATAAATATTACTGAAAATAATGTATAAGTAACTGCTATATTTCAATTTATAGATTAGTTTGAAATATAACTAATCTTTTTTGTTTCAGAAAAAACGGTAGAGTAGGGGGGATATAAGAAAAATTACATATATTAAATAAAATAAATTAATTTAAAATAGTTTTTAATTTATTCTATTCATGTATAATACAATAATAAACTTAAGTGAATATAACTATTATTTTATATAAATATAAATTTTAATATAAAAACAAAACTAATTAATAAAATAATTTACAAAAATTCTAATAAATAAATTTTGTGCAAAGTTTTAAAATTGTAAATTGATTAAAAAAAAACGAACATTTGTTGTTTGATGAAATTTTTAAAATTATTAATAAAAAGTTAAATTATTATTTTTAAAATAATAACAATAAAAATCGTTAAAATCGTTTTTAAGCAATTTTTATATATAAACTATGTAATTACTTATATAATAATAAAACTTAATTATTTTTATGATTATTGAATAAACTTAAAAAAATAAATTTGGTTTAATATAGGCTTATAAATTATAAAATAACAAATAATTTATAACAAATAGTAATAATTGTGAAAATATTGTAATAAGTGATGTTTAACAAAAAAGTGTTAAAAAAGCGACGCACGAGAATCGATTTTAAGCCGTTTTAATTTCAAACCCATATAGTTTGTTGTCCGTAAAACAGCTCTAATATAGAAAAACAGGCACTTTTAAGAATTTTAGAAAAATTATATATAATTATATACAAAGATATGAAAATATATGAGTAATAAAAAATTATAGTAATGAAATTATATAAGTAAAATATAAAAATGCTTTAAAATTAATTTTAGAGGCTCATATAAAGAATAAAATATAAATTAATATATAGAAATAAATATATATAAAGAATATTAATAGCTATAAAGTAGTTAAAAGCCTTGAACTAGTAAAAGTAGCGGTTTGTGGCTGTATTATATATTACTCCTATTCTTGTTTGCACAAAAGATTGATTTTGTGCAATGTATATAATGCATTACCTTTTACCTTTTTTTATTAATCCTCTCCTATTCTTATAAATGTTTTGATAAATGTTCTGAATAATTTAATATTTTATTTAAATTATAGAATTTAAATTTTCTTTTAATTTTATTTTATAAAGCTTTTCTTGAGATTTTTTCTCATTTCTATTTTTTGGTGATATTTAATATTGCATTTGTTTCTTTTTTTGCTCCTTCTCTTCCCTGAAGATAAAATTAAAATTTTTATAGAAAAAAAGATAGAAGTAAAACTTCCATCCTTTTTAGTTTATTTAAATCTTATTAAATAATTATCCATTTTATCAATAAACTCATCATTATTTTTTGTTTGAGTCATTTGACTAATAACTTGTTCAGTAACATCAGCAACTGGCATACTATTCATAGCTTTTCTTAAAGCAAATACTGTTTCTTTTTCCTTTGTAGTTAGTAATAAGTCTTCCCTTCTAGTTCCAGATTTGTTGATATCTATAGCTGGGAAAATACGTCTTTCTGATAATTTTCTATCTAAATGAACTTCCATATTTCCAGTTCCTTTAAACTCCTCAAAAATAACATCATCCATTCTGCTTCCAGTTTCTATTAAAGCTGTTGCTAAAATAGTAAGACTTCCTCCAAATTCAATATTCCTAGCTGCACCAAAGAATTTTTTTGGTTTGTGTAATGCTGCAGGATCAATACCACCTGATAAAGTTCTTCCTGAAGAAGGAATAACTAAGTTATAAGCTCTGGTTAATCTAGTAATGCTATCTAACAATATGACTACGTCTCTACTTTGCTCTACAAGCCTTTTAGCTCTTTCTAAAACCATTTCTGCAACTTTTACATGATGTTCTGGTAATTCATCAAACGTTGAATGAATTACTTGACCTTTTATAGAACGTTTCATATCTGTTACTTCTTCTGGTCTTTCATCAATTAGAAGTACAATTAATTCTACTTCTGGGTTATTTTGACTAATTGCATTTGCAACTTTCTTTAATAATGTAGTCTTACCAACTTTTGGTGGAGCAACTATCATACCTCTTTGGCCTTTACCTATTGGACACATTAGGTCAATAATCCTAGTTGCGTATTCATTTGATGTTGTTTCTAATTTTAATCTTTCATTTGGGTAAATAGGTGTTAATTCATCAAATCTTTTTCTTTTCATGGCTTTTTCTGGATGTTCTCCGTTTACTTCACCAACGAATATCAAAGATGGAAATTTCTCACCTTCTCTAAATCTTGAAATTCCCTTTATAATATCCCCTGTATCTAATCTAAATCTTCTTATTTGTACCATAGATATATAAACATCTTTATCACTAGATAGATAATTATCTCCTCTTAAGAAACCATATCCATCTGGTAATATATCTAATATTCCCTCAACTATTTCATCGCCTTCATTAGTTAATTTATAATCAACAATTGGTTCTCCATTCTCATCATAATGTCTTTCTACAGATTCCTTTTCATCTAGGTCATTATCATCATCTCTTTGCTTTTCATTATCATAAAAAATTTCAGAACTAGATGTGAGTTGCTT
>CALXUH010000053.1 GCA_944391645.1 uncultured Clostridia bacterium
ATAATAGATGAGGTACATATGTTATCAACAGGAGCATTTAATGCTTTGCTTAAAACTTTAGAGGAACCACCAGAGCATGTAAAATTTATTCTTGCAACAACTGAACCACAAAAACTACCAACAACTATTTTATCAAGATGCCAAAGATTTGATTTTAAAAGAATCTCAGTAGAAGATATAATAAAAAGACTAGAAATAATTTGTAAACAAAGTAATATAAATATAACAAAAGAAGCTTTAAGAATGATAGCAGTACTTTCTGAGGGAGCATTAAGAGATGCAATAAGTATTTTGGAAAGATGTACACAAGATGAAGCAAATTTAATAAATGAAGATCAAATAAGAGATTTAGTTGGAATTCCAAAATTAACATACATTAGAAATCTAGCAACAGCAATATTTGAGAAAAATGTAGAACAGGCGATTGAAGAAGTGCAAAATATTATTGATCAAGGTAAGGATATAGATAATTTCTTATGGGAAATTATAAAATATGTTAAAGATATTCTAGTTTATAAATCAACAAAAAAAATAGAATTATATAGTAAAGAAGACATAGAATATATAGATATATTATCTAATAAAGTAGATAAGTATTATTTACTAAAATTAATTTATAATTTATCAGCGCTTGCTAATTCTATAAAGTGGTCAACTCAGAAAAATATTATTTTTGAAGCAGGAATAATTAAAGAATGTATAGAAATGACAGATGAGTATATAGACAATAATAATCATATAACCAATGAAAAATCTGATAAATTAAATGTAAAAAAACAAGTTACAAAACAAATAAATAATGATATAGAAGATAAACCGAAAAAAGAAGAAAAAAATATGGGTATATATGTGCCATATTGGAGTACAGTTTTAGATAAAATTAAATCCCAAGGAAAAATAATGATATATACAAATCTAATTGGTACAAAAGCAAAATTACTAGATGACATGACCATTGGTATTGAATTCCCAAGTAAGTTATCGGAATTTGCAAAAAAAGTATTAAATGAACATGAAAATAAGTCTATTATAGAAAAATTAGTTTCTATGGAGCAAGGAATGACGATGAGGGTAAAATATATAGGGAATGATGATAATAATGAAGTAAAAGAAAAAAGTAATATAGAAAATTTAGCTAATAAGCTAAATATACCAATAAATATTATAGATGAATAAGGAGGAATTGAAAATGTCAAAAAGAGGAGGATTCCCAGGTGGAATGGGTGGATTTGGAGGAATGAATATCAACCAACTCATGAAAGAAGCAAAAAAAATGCAAGCTGATATGGAAAAATCACAAGGAGAATTACAAGCAAGAGAATTTGAGGCTACAGCCGGTGGAGGAGCTATCCAAGTTAAAGTTTTAGGAACAAAGCAAATTAAAGAAATAAAAATACAAAAGGATGTTGTAGACCCTGAAGATATTGAAATGTTGGAAGACTTAATATTGACTGCAATAAATGAAGCACTAAGAAAAGTAGATGAGACACAGGCTGCATCACTTGGAAAATATAATATACCAGGATTAATGTAGGAGAAAAAAATGTCATATTACTCACCATCAATAGAAAAATTAATAGAAAATTTTGAAAAACTTCCTAGTATAGGACATAAAACAGCAATAAGATTAGCATTTCATATGCTAGATTTAGATGAGCAAAAAACACAGGAGTTTATAGATGCTATAGTAGAAGCAAAAAGAAATTTAAAATATTGCTCAATATGTTATAATATATCAGATACAGATCCATGCCAAATTTGTAGTAGCCCTAAAAGAGATAATAGTATTATTTGTGTTGTAGAAGATGTAAGGGACATAATTGCAATGGAAAGAACTCATGAATATAAAGGAGTATATCATGTTTTGCATGGTTCAATATCTCCAATGAATGGTATTGGACCAGATGATATTAAAATAAAAGAATTACTTGCAAGATTATCAAATAATAATGTTAAAGAAATAATTCTCGCAACAAATCCTAGAGTTGAAGGAGAGGCAACAGCAATATACTTATCTAAAATAATAAAGCCTCTTGGTATAAAGGTAACAAGAATTGCACAAGGTATACCAGTTGGGGGAGATTTAGAGTATACAGATGAAGTTACCCTAAGTCAAGCATTAGAAGGAAGAAGAGAATTATGATGGAGGTTGCAAAAATAGAAGAAAAGTTGTATAATTATATTTAGTCCAAAAAAACTTTGAAAAGAGGGATTTTATGGAATGTGCTGTACTGTTAACCATCCGGAATTGTAAGCAACCAAATGAGGTAGACTTGATTGGCGAATGCGAAGGCAACTACATGCCATTACCCCTGTACGGTTTTGCCTGTACAGTAATTGAAAAGGCAAAATTTCATGGAGGTGAAATGATTCCTTGGGTGAAGGAGCCTGAGCTTAACAAGTTCTGCTATTCTTTCCGCTTTGCGGAGGAAAAAGGGAAAAAAGCATTTATTGAGGAGGTTTCAAAGTTAACAGAATAAGAGCAAATAGGCAACCCTAAATTAGGGTTGCCTATTTATACTTATTCTAAAGAAAGAATAGCCAAATTATCTCCTAGAGTTGTAAAAAAAGCCGATAGTATAATTATATCTTGAGGTGATAACTGATTATACATAGCTATAGCAAGACTGCTTGCCAGTGCAACTAATTCACAATTAGAAAAATCTGAAATACACATTATAAAAAACCTCTCATAAAATATATGAGAGATGTTTATAAATTATTTCTTACCAAGTAAAATTTTGCAAATATCTGCAGTTGAATTTTTTTTTGCAAATAGCCTAGCATTTATTTTCATTTTTTGCAAAATTTCTGGGTTATTAAAAATTTCAAATAGTTTTTCTTCAATATTATCTTTTTTTCTAATCCAAATTCCTAAATTATGATTTTCTATAAATTCCGCATTTTCAGTTTCTTGACCAGGAATAGGGCTAATTACGATAATGGGTAAACCAGAAGCTAAACTTTCTGTTGTTGTAAGTCCACCGTGGTTTAGTGACTACTAAGTCAGATACGCTCATTAATTCTGGAACTTTATTAGTATATGGTAATATTTTTACTGAAGATGAAACATTATTTTCTTTTACCAATTCTTCAAAATGATTTTGTATTTTCTTGTTTTTACCTGCAACTGCAAATATTTGAAAATTAGGAAAAGATGTTATAATTGTTCTCAATATATTCAAAGTTTTATCCTTACCAAAACCATATTCACCGCCTGCAAAAAAAAGAATAGTTTTTTTATTAGGAGATAAGTTAAATTCTTCTAATACTTTTTCTTTATCATAATGGGCTAAAAATTTATTTGATAATGGAATACCTGTAGCAAATATTTTTTCTTCAGGGATACCATGGTCAATTAATTCTAATTTCATTTTGTCATATGCAACAAAAAAATAATTTACTTGCTCAGGATACATAAGCCACTGCACATGTGGAGCATAATCTGTGAGTATTGTTGCAATTTTATATGAAAATTTGTATTTATTTTTTAAATATGCACACATTTGACTGCTAAAAGGATGAGTAGATATTATTAAGTCAGGTAAAACCTCTTGTAATAATTTTTTTAATTTTAGGGCTAATATTTTTTGAGAATTATTTGTAATTGAAAATAACGGACCCCTACTAGAACCATAATATATTTTTCCCCATGCCCATTTCGCATTTTTAGCTATATTAAAATAAGCTTTAATAGTAACTTTATTAATAGTTTTACTTATATATTCCATACAATCTAGCATTTGTACCTGCACAGATGGATAATTTTTTTCTATGTATTCTTTAATGCTTCGTGCAGCTGATAAATGGCCACCACCATAAGAACCATAAAAAATTATAATTTTTTTCATAAAAATCCTTTCAAACTTAATTTTTAATATTATACCATATTTTTTAAAAAAATGTATAATTTATAAGAAAATAGATAAAATAAAATTATTATGAAAGATTTTTTATATAAATTAAAGAAAAATTATATTTATGGAATTTTAATACTAATGATTATATCTATTATTGCATTGGGTGTATTTTTATATAGGCAAAAATCTAAATATGTAATACAAACAGAAAACCAATATAATTTAGCTTTTTACGAAATGGTAGATTATGTAAGTAATGTTGAAAATTATTTAGCAAAGTCTATTATATCATCTTCTGCAGAAAATGGAGCTAAAACTTTAATGCATGTATGGAGAGAAGCCAATTTGGCACAAGCATATTTATCACAGTTACCAATTTCTAGTAATGAACTTAATAATACTGCTAAATTCTTAAACCAAGTAAGTGAATATAGTTATTCATTGGCAACAAAATGTATTAATAATGAGGATATAACAGATGAAGAATTAAATAACCTACAAAGTTTATATGATTATTCTACTAATTTAAATGGAATATTGGAACAATTAGTAAATGATATGCTACTAGGTAATATTAGTTGGTCAGAATTAACAAAAGATACTGATATTGCATTAGCTCAACAAGTAGACAATTTGTCAAGTAGTAGTTTTAGCAATTTAGAAAATAATTTTGGAGAATATGAGGGATTAATTTATGATGGTGCATATTCAGAACATATTGAAAGTACCACAAAAAAGGGACTTACAGGTGAAGAAATTTCAGAAGAAGAAGCAAAAAATATTGCTAAAAATATTATAGGTGAAAATAGAATAAAAGAAATAGTTTCAAATGGATTAATTGAGAATGGAAATATAGTGGTATATGATTTCTCTGTAAAAATAAATGATGGAGACGATAATAACCCAATGAGCATATCTATTTCTAAAATCGGAGGACATGTTGTTTTTATGAATTTTAACAGAGAAATTTTGGAAAATAAACTCTCACAAGATGATGCCAATAATATTGGAAAGGAATTTTTAGAGCATATAGGATTTAATAATATGAAAGAAACGTATTATTTAAATCAAGGAAATGCAGTTACAATAAATTATGCGTATGAACAAGAAGGAGTAATTATTTATCCTGATCTTATAAAAGTAAAAATTGCATTAGATAATGGCGAAATACTAGGAATAGAGACAACAGGGTATTTAAATAATCATGAAGAAAGAAGTTTTCCAACTACAAAAATCTCAGAAGAAGAAGCAAAAGAAAAGTTAAATCCTAATTTGGAAATAACAAGTTCTGGGCTTGCTGTAATTCCAACAGAATGGAAAACAGAAATATTTTGTTATGAATTCAAGGGTAAAGTAAATGATACAGATTTCCTTGTATATATAAATGCAGAAAATGGTAAAGAAGAAAATATACTTGTAATTATAGATACTCCAAATGGAATTTTAACACAATAATTACCAACATAAATAAAATAAATTTGTTAATAATAATAATAGAAAAATATTAATTTATTTTTCTGAAGGAGGATTTGTATTATGACAAATAAAACAGTTATGTCTGAAAATTTAAAAGAAGAAATAGCAAAAGAATTAGGTGTATATGAAACAGTAAAAAAAGATGGTAACTGGGGTAATGTATCTTCTAAGGACTGTGGAAACATGGTAAAAAAAGCAATAGAAATAGCTAATAAAAAGGTATAGTAATACAAAAAAGCTGTCAAAACAATTACTTTTGACAGCTTTTATAAAATTTATTTTTTGAAAACAAATAATTTACTTAAAATATAGTTACCAACTATTATTACTATTTGAGAAATAATTGTGAATATAATTACATATAAATCGGTGTTTAATTTTAAAAGTGTTACAAAGAACCACATAATAAACATTTCTAGCAATAGAGTTGATACTCTGGATAGTACGAAACTAAAAAATTCTCTAAATTGATTTTTATTTGTGCTTTCAAATACAAATTTTCTATTTGTAAAATATGCAAATAGAACTGCAGCAACCCATGAAATTATAATTGCAGTTTGTAATTGAACTGCATTAGATGCGCTAAAAATAGTAAATAGTAAAATATATTTAACTATCAAACTTACTGCAGTAGTCAAAACACCAAAAATTAAATAATTAATAATTTCTTTATATTTTAGATATAGTTCTTTAATTTTGTCCATAAGATTACTCCTTTATAGTAGCTAATTTATAAAATACCTTTTAGCATATTAACTATTGCATTATAATATTTTTGTGAATAACCTGCATTAACTACAGAATTATGATTATATATTCCAGCTGAAGGTAATTCTATCAAAGCACTCCTTGCAGCAACTCCATTTAAATTACCTAGGTTATTTCTTGCCCAATTAATCATATATCCAGAACCATAAGAAGAAGTGTACTTAGAAAGAGAGTTGCTATAAGAACCATAGAATTGAGGACCAAAGTAATTTAAACAAATACTTTTGTCACCAATTAACTGGGTAGTCCAACCATGTAAATCTATTACTATAGTTTGACCATATTTAGACTTATTTTCTAACATAAAATCTCTTAAATAAATAGCTTCATATGCACCAAATGGTGTTGCTCCTGTATAGTTCCTATTAGAATAGTTTGCAATAAAACTAGTAGACCAGCAACGATTTAAATCAACGCCATGTCCATCAACACCAGTAATTGTACATCTACCTGAACCATTATTAGTGTAACCATAATTTACTCCATCTGGATTACATTGAGGAAAAACATAAATGGTCCAATTTTTCATAATATATTCATCATAGTTTAATCCTAACTTTTGTACAAAGTCTTCAGCAATAATTGTTAATTCTTTCCCATCAGCTGACCATAAATCTTCATATCCATGTAAGGCAAATACAGCAAATAATACGTTTTCTCCTGTACCAATTTTATAATATCTTAAGTCAGTACCTCTAGAATCCCCAATTACCTTAAGACCACTTTGACCATATGTTCCTTCTTCTATTTTTTTAGTAAAAGTTAAATAACTACTATAAGATGAAAGATGAACCTTATATGAATTATTGTTTAAGGAATATATCCAAACATGTTGTTCACTGTCAGTAGAAAGATTATTAGGATTAGTATTTATAATTTTTAAATAATATGTTTTAGAAAAATCTAAATCATCTAATTTTGTACTGAAAAAATATACATCTCCAGTTTTTTCTACATAACAAATCTTACATGTTGATTCATCATCTGCTATTAATTGTAATTGTAGATTACTTGTAGGTGGTAGATATTTTGTACCATCAGCAAATTGTTCATAAAATACGGCTGTTCCTGCAAGATATGTACTACCATCACTTCCTTGCATAAAATATAAATTTGCTGGTTCAAAGCCTATTTTAGCAGAGTAATTATTAGATAAACTAATAATATTATCTTGAATAGTTACATAGATTTTGTAATTAGGAAAAGATATTGAACCATTAGCAACTTTTAATGTTTGATATTCAGCTGTATTTGAACTATTATTTGATTTAACTTTAAAAACATACTGTTTAGAAAAATCTAAACGAGTAATATCAACATCAAAATAATAAGTATTACCACGTTTTTCAACATAAACCCATTGAGTATCAAGACCGTCAGTAGATTGAAGAACAATTTTAGGAATAGCTGAAAGTTCAGTATTAGTTCCATTTAAGTTTTCAAAGATATTAGAATTACCAGCAATACAATCACGATCACCCCAACTGTGAATATAAAACAAAGTAGCAGAAGAACAGTTAAGTGAAGCAGAATATGTATTTGAAAGAGTAATAATATTATTTTTAACTGTTATGTAAGTATTAAAATTAGGTAATGATATAAATGTATCTTTAGTATTTAAAGTTTGATATCCATAA